>JAGLKG010000561.1 GCA_023141835.1 Maribacter sp.
GGGTTTTCAGAAATGAAGCCATTTCCGCAAGGGCCCACTGCATTTTCCACCAGGTAGAGGGGCTCTAAATTGATACAAATGTTTCTTTTGCTGACCTGAAACAAACCTTGCTCTACTTTTCAAAAGCGATGTTTGGAGGAGAAACAAAAATTCGCTTAAGGCCTTCTTTTTTCCCGTTTACCGAACCCTCTGCTGAAATGGATATCAGTTGTCAGATCTGCGGGGGTAAGGGATGCAACGTCTGTAAATATACCGGATGGCTGGAGATTCTTGGTTGCGGAATGGTAGATCCAAACGTACTTAAAAACTGTAATATCGATCCTGAAATTTATTCAGGTTTTGCTTTTGGTATGGGAATAGACCGTATTGCCTTGTTGCTTCATCAGATTTCCGATATTCGTTTGTTAAGTGAAAACGACGTCCGCTTTTTAGAGCAGTTCAAATCCACATTATAAGGTTTTAGCACCTCATTCCTAAGGTTATTTTGACATTGGAATGATATTGCCAATTATGTAATTACTTAAGAAGCTGTTTTACTTTTTCATAATCAAGCACTTTGATTTTTCCTTTGGTCGGTATCATATTTTGCCAAACCCAATTGTAATGGTCAATTACTTGCTTGGCCGTAAGATTAGGCCTATCGCCAGTAGTATGTGCATCTGCTACAACTGTAATATCGAAGTTTTTTGAGAGTGCCGACTGTATTGTGGATTCCACACAAAAATCAGTCGCACAACCTGAAACAAATAATTCCTCTATTTGTAACTCTTTTAATTTAGATGATAGCGAAGAGCTATAGAAAGCGTCATTGGCGTATTTAGTGATGACAATATCCTCCGGCTCTACTTCCAATTCATCCAATAATTCCCATTCTATGGTATTTGGTATGAATTCATCAAGTTCAGTACCGTCGTGCTGAATAAATATAACCGGACAATCGGAGGCTCTAAATATTCCAGCCAGGGCATTGATTCTTTCTACTACCCCTTTTGTGTCATATCTAGGGGTTCTAGGGGTAAAAGACCCTTTTTGCATATCAATTATTAAAAGAGCTCCCTTGTCTTTCATCTTCATTGTATTACCTCAAAAGAAAGCTTTTGGCCGCCCACCACGAGTGGACTTTAATCACCAACCGACCTGATTTTACCATGTTTTATAAGGTAGTTCACTCAATAGTGAATTATAATACTTTACCTGTCCGGTTACCTCCTTGCCTAGCCAGTCCGGGCGTTCAAATTTATCATTTTCTCTTTGTAATTCAATTTCTGCCACAACTAGGCCTTCATTTGCCCCTTGAAATTCATCCACTTCAAAAATAAAATCTCCCATTGGGATTTCAAACCTAGTCTTCTCAATAACACCTTCCTCACATAATCGAAGTAATTCATATGCTTCCTGGACATCAATTTCTTTTTCCCATTCAAATCGTGATGTTCCCGCCTCATTGGAAATACCCTTTACAGTCAAAAAACCACAATCTCCTTTGATCCGGACTCTAACAGTTCTCTCTGGGTGTCTGTTCAAAAAACCTTGAACAATTCTTTCACTTGATGTCGCTTCCTTTTTATAAGCTTCGGATTTCACCAAGAATTTACGTTCTATTTCAATCATACCACATCAATCTTGTTTTGCTAACTGTTTTATTTCATCTGAGGGAATCCTTAGTGCATTATGTTTATTGTTTGCCAACCAGAGCATGGACTTTACAATACTTTCTGGGCTAATGGACCTATATTTTCTTAGCGGCCCAATTAAGGAAAAGTTGATGATTTTCATATACTGTTTAGCCCACCATTCCCCACTACGTTTTTCTTTTCTTGTACCCCCTATCAATGAGGGCTGTAATATATGGGTCTTGGGGATTTGCAATCTCAAAACTGCTTCTTCCATTTGACCCTTTACCCGATTATAAAATATTCTGCTTTTAGAATTGGCCCCGAGTGCTGATATAATCACCAATATATCAATACCGTTCTTTTTGCATAATTCAGCTGCTTTTTTTGGTATTCCATAATCTATCATCCCATACATTTCCTTATCCGGGGTTTTCGCTTTGGTGGTTCCAATACAACAAAAAACCTCATCAGCCATGAAATCATTTTTGAAAGCTTTTAGATTGATCAAGTCCCCTAGAAATTCTTCAATTTTGAGGTGCTTAATTCCGACACTGGTACGGGAAAACAATTTTATTTTTCCATAACGACTATCCTTAAGCAAGAGCCGCAGTAAGAGGCTTCCAGTAAGTCCGGTACCTCCTAAAATGATAGCGGATTTTAATCGGGTATCCATAAAACTAAGATATGACTTAAATTTGTTTATGTCTGAAGATTTTCCATTACGAAAAATAATCCATGTTGATATGGATGCCTTCTATGCCTCGGTAGAACAGCTCGATAATCCTGATCTGATTGGAAAGGCGGTAATTGTCGGCGGTAATCCCAAAAAACGTGGGGTGGTTAGTGCAGCATCTTATGAAG
>JAGLKG010000562.1 GCA_023141835.1 Maribacter sp.
CAATATTGGGCTTGTATAAATGAAATTTAGGTCGCGAATCTATGGGAGAGGATAAATACTCATCACCTTCCAAAACTATAAAATCGTTTTCTTCGGTCAGGTGTACCATTCGATCAAAGCCTTCCAATTGCGCACCTACCATATAATCAACATCCCTACCATGATAGTTCAGCACATGTAGAATCATGGAAGTGATGGTAGTCTTTCCATGGCTACCTCCAATGACTACCCGGGTTTTATTTTTTGATTGCTCATAGATGAACTCTGGGTATGAATAAATGGCAATACCCAATTCCTGTGCTTTTGCGAGTTCGGGATTGTCCGGTTTTGCATGCATACCTAGAATCACCGCATCTAAATTCGTATGAATCTTCTCAGGAAACCAACCGAATGTTTCAGGCAACAGGCCCTTATCGGCCAGTCGCCCTTTTGATGGTTCAAAAATTACATCATCGCTTCCTGAAATGGTATATCCTTTGTGATGAAGGGCAAGGGCGAGATTGTGCATTGCACTCCCTCCAATGGCAATAAAATGTATTTGCATGAAGTATAAATTATTGCCGTAAAGATAGGGATTGGCAAACGCTCAGCAAATCATATTATAAATCCATGCTTTATTTTTAACTTAGTGGATTAAAACCATCTTGATGGCCATAAGTTATATAAAAACCATGCTCAAGACCTATTAAACAACTTGTATTCATGAACATATCTCTCCAAGGTAAAAAGGCATTAGTCGGCGGAAGTAGTCGTGGTATTGGTAAGGCTATTGCCCAACAATTGGCCGAAAGTGGTGCCAGCGTTACCCTTATGGCACGAAGCGAAGAAAAATTAAAAAGTATAGTATCCGAATTAGCCATAACCCATGGCCAAAAGCATAACTATTTGGTTGTTGACTTTTCCAACTTTGCATCCTTTAAAAGCATCATGGATGTGTATTTTCAAGCAAATACGATAGATATTTTAGTAAACAACACCCAAGGACCCAAAGCTGGTGGAGTATTGGACATTGACATCACGGATTATCAAAATGCGTTTGATCTTCTTTTTAAAAGTGTTGTCTATACGACTCAACTAGCGCAGCGACAAATGGTAGAAAATCAATGGGGGCGCATTATCAACGTGGCCTCAATTTCTGTAAAAGAACCCCTGTCCTATTTGGCATTGTCAAATTCCATTAGGGCCGCGGTGGTTATCTGGGGCAAAACCTTGGCGACTGATTTGGCCCAACATCAAATTACAGTAAACAGTATTCTTACTGGATATTTTGACACCGAACGAATTAATGATCTCAATGCCATAAAAGCCAGTCAATTGGGAATTTCAACTGAACAGGTCAGAGCTAATATGGAAAAACAGGTGCCTATGAAAAGGATTGGAGACCCCAGGGAATATGGGTATCTGGCAACATTTTTGGCATCCGAACGCGCATCTTATATCACTGGCACCAATATCCCTATAGACGGTGGGTTGTTGAAATCATTGTAACCCCAAGATCATTTCTGTGAAGGTAAGGATTCATAATTACACCTAGATCCATGGTCTTTCTTAATAAGAATCAAATGAGAGGAAATGGATATGTATATACCGGAATTTGCCAGTCATAGCCAAGGAACTAAAATCCTTGTTGAATGAATTAATTGAATAATTCATAATTTATAAATTAACAACTCAACAACGTTAAAACAACCAATTATGAATTCAAAAATTTTTATGATCCTCCGGCTTGCCTTTGGACTTTTCTTACTCGCAGTCGGATTTGACAAGTTTTTTCATTTTATGCCTATGGGTCAAATGTCAGCGGCAGCAACGGATTATTTTTCTGCTCTTATGAGTACAAATACTCTTGATGTAGTAGCTGTCATAGAAATTATTGCAGGTATATCCTTATTGCTAAATAAATACGGTGCCTTAATGATGTTGGTACTCTTGACCGTCTCAGTAAATACCATTTTGTTCCACGCCTTCTTGGAACCAGGTTCCATATTACGGGCATTGGTTTTGCTTGTCCT
>JAGLKG010000563.1 GCA_023141835.1 Maribacter sp.
GCTTCACCTCGTTCCAAACCTTGATCTTATCATCTAGGGCTATCCCTGATTTGACCTCAACAAATATGCCATCACTAATACCCAGCTCTATGTCTTTTCGCTCAAATCTCTGGCTTCCGTTCTCAATTTCAACAAAAGGTTTTTTTGTTTGGGAATCAAATTGCACCAAGGCTTCCTTAATTGCAAGAATGCTATCTGCACGACCAAGAATAATGGAGGCATTGGCACTCAAACCTGCGCGAATGAACACGGAATCCTGCTTTTTTAGTGTTCCTTTAATTTCAAACTGAATGGCTCCATTCTCTTCATTCCCTTTAGGGGCAATATAATCAAGTACCGCTTCGAAAACTTTGTTCTCAATGGCTCCTATGGTAATCTCTAAAGGAAGATTCTCTGTAATTTTACCAACTTCAGATTCATCGACCTTACCTTCAAATATCATTTTTTCAACATCGGCAATGGCAGCAATAGTGGTCCCTTCATTAAAGTTATTACTCTCTATGACCTGATTACCCACTTCAACTGGCACTTCAAGTACCATACCACTCACCGTAGCACGAATCATGGTATTTGACGCATTCCCATACCCTTTAGTTGTACCTGTCTTCACAATATCATATCGCTTATTGGCCGCACTATAGGCTTGCTTAACTTGGTCATAAGTAACTTGCGCCCGTTCTAGGTCTACTTTGGAAATCACCCCCTTATCAAATAGGCTATTTTGACGGTCATAGTTTCGTCTTTGGTCATCCAGGCCTATTTTCGCTTCATCAATACTATTTCTTGCCTCATTCAAAGCATTTAAATTGGGAACGACCTTTATACGGGCAAGTAGGTCTCCCGACTTTACGTAATCACCACCCTCAACAAAGATCTCTTCTATCACACCAGAAATATTCGGTTTTATCAGCACTTCTTCTAACGGCAGAATACTTCCTGTTGCCACCGTCTTTTTTATTATGTTTTGTTTACTGGGCTGTTCTGTTTTATATACAATGGGATCCTGGGCATTTTTTTGATATAGATAATACATAGAGCCCCCGAATGCTAGAGCTATCACAATCAAAATGATTATTGTTACCGACTTTTTCATGGTATGTTTTCCTTTATATTATTAAGATTAATTTTTCTTCTATTCTGTTCTTAAAGCATCAATGGGTCTTACTTTTATGGCACTTTGCGCAGGTATAAACCCTGCAAGCAGACCTGAAATCACCAAAATGGCCAAGGCGGCCACAACCACCTCTAAACTGACACTTGGGTTCAGAAACATATCTATGGGTCCGTTGGCCTCCAAGACCGCATTTATGCCATAAATAAACAAAGCTCCAAACGTGATGCCGGCCATTCCCGATATAATAGTCAAAAAAATAGACTCCATTACTATCTGTAACTTAATCGACCATGGATCTTCCCCCAAGGCCCTCCGAATACCTATCTCCTTAGTACGTTCCTTCACTACAATAAGCATAATATTACTCACGCCTATCACTCCTGAGAGCAGCACCAGTATTCCCACGAAATAAGCGATGAAACCCATGGCACCAAATAAGCTTTCCACCCTGTTGTATTGTTCATACAGATCAAAGTAACCGACGGCACGTTTATCATCTGGATGTATTTTTCGATTTTGCTTTACAATGGAAATTATTTTATCCTTTACCGCGGTAATTGAACTTCCATCGTTCGCCGTAATTGCCATCCACCCAACATTGTCCGCTCGATTGAATGCTTGGGAGAATGTGGTAAATGGAATATATATTTCTTTCATGCCTTCTACTCCATCACCATTATTGCTTTTCTTTTTGTATGTGCCAATAACCATAAAATTAACACCCTGGATTTTAATGTATGTACCGATTACTTCTTCCCCTTTATCGTATAAACTCGACCTGACCCCTTCACCGATTATGGCTATTTTTCTTTTTTCATTAATATCGGATTGGTTTAAAAAACGACCTGATGTGATAGTCATGGGGTCCTGATTAATAATTTCCGGGTAATCACCATACACTGCAAATGCCCCAGTATTGATACCCCTTGTGACATTATTGGCACCTTGAAACCCTCCCAATCGATTTCTTGGGGAAACAAATCGAAGGTTTGGGACATTGTCCTTTATTGCCTGGACATCATCCAACTTATACGTATACCTCCTACCCTTCGGCAACCCCAAATAGGCCTTGGTGGTATTCCTTGACCACATGAACATGGTATTGGTCGCGATATCACCAAAATCTGCCCGAATACCATTCTCCAAGCCCTTACCTGCAGCTAATAGAATGATCAAAATCAATATCCCCCAGAAAACACCGAATGCGGTAAGTACTGTCCTAAACCAATTACTGGTAAGCACCTCTAATATCTCTTTCCAACGGTCTCTATTGAACATTTTAATTCTAATTCGTTACTCGTCCCTCAAAGCATCTATAACATGGATATTCGCGGCACGCCAAGCTGGGAAAAAACCTGCGGCAGCCCCTGCGAATATCAAAACAAAAACTGTGGAAATAGCCACATTAAAATTCACCGATGGGTTTACTATATAGTCCACCTCGATATAAGGACCCAATACTTCTAATAATCCCATACTAAAAATGAGTCCGGCGAAACCTGAAATAGCCGTTACAAAAATTGATTCATGTAAAATCATACCCACTATGGACCATGGTTTTGCACCTAATGCCTTTCGTACGCCTATTTCCCTTGTCCGCTCCTTTACCACAATCAACATGATATTACTCACACCAACTACCCCAGCTATAATCGTGCATATGCCAACAAACCAAAAAAACAGTTTTATGCCATTCATCAAAGTGAAAAATCTTTTGACTTCTTCCAGAGTATTGAAAACATTTATGGCACTAAGGTCATCAGGGGCAACGGTATGGGCATCCTGTAAATAGCGCTTCATATCATTGGTAAACCTCATCGATTCGGCCACTGCTTGGTCAAAATTCTCAACCGGTTGTAGCGTATAGTACAGGTTATTTATTCTATCCGAGCCGTTAAAGACCCGTTGGGCTGTAGACATAGGGATAAAAATGCGTTCCTCCCCACGTTCTCCCCCCATATCACCATATACACCAATTATCTTAAATTTAATGCCAGATATGTCAAGATATTCGTTCAAGGGATCTTCACTGTTCTTGAAAATCTCCCTCTTGATGGTATTACTGATTACAGCAACCTTGGAAACATTCTTATGGTCATGATAGTTAATATATCTACCTTGAGACATATACTGATTTTCAACAAATTGAAACCCATCATGAACGCC
>JAGLKG010000564.1 GCA_023141835.1 Maribacter sp.
ATGATGATTTTTTTATCAGAAATGCTGATTATGTGATTGACATTGGTCCAAAATCTGGTGAAGCGGGCGGTGAAGTTGTGGCAGTGGGAACAATTGACAAAATTATGAAAACTAACTGTATCACTGGTTGTTATCTTTCTGGTCGCAGAAAAATTGAAGTTCCAAAAAAATTACGAAAGGGAAATGGATTGGAAATTGTTATCAAAGGTGCGACTGAAAATAATCTGAAAAATATCGATGTTACTTTTCCTTTGAATATGCTTACGGTGATCACGGGAGTTTCAGGTAGCGGTAAAAGTACATTGGTTAAAAAATTACTTTATCCTACAATACTTAAGCAAGTGGGTGGCTATGGCCAAAAAGCCGGGCAATTTACCTCGGTGCATGGAAAATACCAATCTATAAAACATGTAGAGTTCGTTGATCAAAACCCCATTGGTAGGTCTTCACGTTCAAACCCTGTCACCTATATAAAGGCCTATGATGATATTAGGGCTTTGTTTGCGTCACAGAAATTAAGTAAAATAAGAGGCTACCAAGCAAAGCACTTTTCGTTTAATGTTGATGGTGGTCGTTGTGAAAAGTGTAAGGGCGAGGGCGAAATTACTGTGGAAATGCAGTTTATGGCCGATGTGCACTTGGAATGTGATACCTGTGGTGGTAAACGGTTTAAAAAAGAGGTTCTAGAAGTAAAATTTGAGAATGCGAGTATTGATGATGTCTTGAATATGACCATTGATGATGCGATAACATTTTTTGAAAAACACGGACAGACCAAGGTTGTTAGCAAATTAAATCCATTACAAGCGGTGGGACTCGGCTATGTTACTTTAGGGCAATCTTCCTCTACCCTTTCGGGTGGAGAAGCACAGCGAATAAAACTGGCTTCCTTCTTGGTGAAGGGAACAACTAAAGATAAGGCACTTTTTATTTTTGATGAACCAACTACAGGTTTACATTTTCATGATATTAAAAAATTGCTGAAGTCTTTTGATGAATTAATTACGAGAGGTCATTCTGTTATCGTCATTGAACATAACATTGAACTTATTAAATGTGCTGACCACATAATTGACCTAGGTCCGGAAGGTGGGGAAAACGGTGGGCAACTTCTGGCCCAAGGCACCCCTGAAAGTATCATTCAAAGTAAATCCTCTTTCACCGCTAATTACTTACGGGAGAAATTATAAACTAAATTAAAGTTTTACCAATCTGTATATCAATACTTTATATGATTGTTGAAATTTTTGGCACGTTGTTTGTAATGTTCTAATCGAATGTGAATAGTTGCATTCAGGAACTTATAAACCTTATATCATGAGAAATTTAGTACTACTTTTTACGGCCCTCATATTAGGTACCTCAGGTACTATGGCCAGTACAATCGAAGATAAGGTTGCAACACGCAATGCTTATAGATACAATAACTCATTCATTTTTGTTGAAAATGGCATTACGTTTTCCGTATATCCTGATGGCGAATTTGATTTTCACATGGATGATCGAGTTAGAAACCACCGCAGGGATATTACATTTAATTCTGGATATGACTATAGTCCGTATACACAATATGATGATTATGGAGCTGTGATTCAAGTAGAGAATGTACCTGTTTATTATGACCATTATGGTCGTGTATCACAAATAGGTGATGTTAATATAACGTATAGACATGGTCGCGTTTATAGAATGGGCGGAATGTATGTGTATTACAACCACAATGGAATCTATGATTATCATACTGGCTACATCAATATCTATAACAGGCACTATGTATATAGACCTTTCCATAGGTTTTTCATAAGACCTGTCATAGGATTCGGGTTGGTATTCCATAGACCCTATAGAAGATATTACAACCCGTATAGATACTCTTACTATAAGCCATATAGAAATAACTATAGAAGGGCTTACGCCAAGATAGGAAGAGAACATAGGTATAATAAAGTTCGTCGTGATAGAGCTACAGTATACCGAAATGATAAGAGGGTAGTTCAACGTGATTATAAAACGAGAAGAAATAATGGTTATCGTAGTAACAGAAATGTAGCACGAAACAATGATTCATACAGATCATACAGATCCAACACAAGGAAAGGTGAGGTCACAAGAAATTCTGGAATACGAAATAACCGTTCAAACGGAAAAGTTGCAGGAAGAACCGCAGTTGATCGATCAAAGAACATTGAAAGAAGACCTGTTCGTAAAAACGATGCGAGACCATCCGCTAAGAGAACTGTAACCCAGAGGTCAACAACAGTAAGATCGCCACAACGAAATGCGGTCACGAAAAGGACGGTAACACAAAGGCCTAGAAGTAGAACAGTGACTAGAAGTACCACGTATAGAAAACCTGAAAACAGAAACCACAACAGGTCCGTACAACGAAGCACTTCTAGAACCCAAAAGCAGGTCGTAAAACGTCCTTCAACGAGGAGTACAAGTAAAAGAACGGTAAGTAAAGCTCCTTCTCGTAGTAGAAGTGTTGCCAAAAGAAGCAATAGTAGTAGAAATAATAACTCAAGAGCCACTCAGTCAAGATCAAGAAGCTCTAGAAGACAGTAAGATAGTTTTTAGGTTGGTTAGTTGTTTAAACCCCATAGCGAATTGGTTGTTCCTATGGGGTTTTTCTTTTTAGATACCTCGAAAGCATTGCATAAACATCTCCCGATATTTTAAATCGATAAAGAATACCCAGAAATAAAAAGCACATCACTGCACTTTTGAGAATGATATTGACTATTGGATGAAACGGTACGTCTACAAAGTAAAATGGAGTAGTCAAAATTAAAAGAATTCCTAAAACCTTTACCGTCTCCGAAGTAAACGGTATAATTCCAAATTTGGCCTTTACGTAAATCAGTTTAATCGTATTATAAACAGCTATTGCAATGAAGGTTGCCAGAGCCGCTCCGTTCAATCCATATTTTGGGATGAGCCAAAGGTTCAATAGTACGACGAGGGCTGCCAATAAAATACCCATAGCCAATAAAGATTTATAATAATCAGAATTATAGAGAATGGAATTATTATTACCTAAAAGGGAGTCATAAACCTTTGCCAAACCTATTAAGAATACAATGTTGAATCCTCCACGGTATTCTTCAGGAAGTATAAGAAAAAGGTCATTCAAGTTGGTCATAATCAGGGCAAATAATAAGCCTGATGCTATAAATAGTGTCAAAGATGATTTTTGGTACAACGATTTTAAAGCCAGTTTATCATTCCTATTCAATAGTTCTGCCGTAAGTGGATAAGTAATCTGATGCATGGCCCTTGAAGGAACTATTATGCTGGTTGCAATATATATAGCCACCCCATAATATGCTACATTTTCAATTTCGATGTATTGGTTGAGCATTACCTTATCAATCTCCAAAATTATGACCGCAGCCGATCCCCCCAGAATTATCAATGCACTATAATTAAATATGGAACGGCTGTTTGCTGGAAAGTTGAAATTCAATTTGGGCCTCTTCAATCTATAGGCATATACTTTCATCATAAGTGTGCGCAAGAGATACAATCCCACTAACGCCTTTAAGAAAAAATCGACCGAAATAATATCAAAATACACCAAAAACAACAACACCATTACCCCAACTCTGTTGAAAACTTCTTTCATGAAATTTCCAAAAACCGATTTCATCTGCACTTTGGCCCAAGCATAAAAGACCTCGAAATAGGCCATGGCCATTCCAATCAAAAATATATGCCAAACATAATATTTGACGATAGGATTTTCCTGGGATATAAAATCTGCAATGCTGTCATAAAAAAAATGAGACAACACGGCTAACGGTAAAATCAATAGTAAAGGCAACAACAACATCAGGGTTTGAAAACCATCCGATTCCCTGGCATTCTGGAAGCTACTATAATACTTCACTAAGGTGTTGGGTACTCCGAAGGCCAATAACGGCATTAAAATGGCCGAAGTAGATAAAATTACCGTCACCAGTCCGTAGTACTCGTCGGTTAAAAAGTTAGTATACAGAAATAGTGTATTTATGGCGGCAAATCCAAAACCCAGATAGGTAATCAGGGTATTGTTCAGTGCTTGTTTTTCTACTATTCCCATTAAAGCAATTTCGATAATTCCCCGGTAAGTTCCCTCCTACTATACTTTTCCAATCCCGTGGAATCAGTATTTAGACTATTGTTCTGAAAGTCATCAAACCATTCTAAAATTACATTTTTTAAATGGGTTTCGGAGAAGTAGTCAAAAAAGGCACCCGATTTTGTTTCCGCAATAATAGCGTTTGCATCCCAGTCCGATGGACCGACAGCTAGTATAGGGCGTCTGGCAGCCATATATTCATATAATTTTCCAGGAAGAATACCTGTGGTTTCCTTTGAATTGATCTCTACCAACAATAATACCTGCGATTCTTGCTGAATCTTAAGAGCTTCTTTATGTGAAACATAGCCTATCAATTCCATATTATCCTTTAATCCAGAGGCGTATATGCTGTGCAATACATCATCGCTTACAACACCGGCCAGTTGCAGCTTGAAATTTCGTGCAAATTGTTCATTTTCGAGTATCAGCTCTGCTAAAACCTTCCAAAGGTTTTCTGGATTTCTTCCAGAAAGTAAGGAACCTATATGGGAAATTGTAAATTTGGAATCCAAACTTACACTCCCTTTATGATTTGAGTCATATCCATTGGTAATTACCGAGATTGATTTATCGGTAATACCCTGGAATTCTTTTTTGGTGGTCTTACTGGTTACAACAATTTTATCGGCGGTGTTCAAAACCAAATGCTCCAACCTTTTATGTTTCTGTTGGGATTTAATCGTAAGTTTCAGCTTTGTATGATACCCTATTGATGTCCATGGATCTCTGAAATCGGCAATCCATTGTATCCCGGTTTGTTGTTTTAAATGATATCCGATCAGGTGGACACTATGTGGCGGCCCTGTTGTTATTATGGTATCAATATTTTGGTTTTCAAGAATTCCCGATATAAATTTGACTGAAGGTTTGACCCAGTTTTTCCGCGCATCAGGGATGAAAAAATTACCCCGAATCCACAGCATTACCTTTTCAATTAAAGACTGATTTTCAGTTTGGATAATTCCCGAGCTTATGCGCTTAGCTTTTTTACCAGAGAACATCCTTGCCAGTCCGTAAGGTTCACGAACGGGATGTTTGTAAATGGTAATCCCTTTGGGCACTTCATTTACAAAAGACTCGTCAACAATAGGGTAATTGGGGTTTTCAGGGATATAAAGCACAGGAGTGATTCCAAAATCCGGTAGGTATTTTACAAATTTCAACCATCGCTGTACTCCAGGACCGCCTGCTGGGGGCCAATAGTACGTAATGATTAAAACCTTTTGCATTACTCCTCCCTTTTTTTAGGTCTCCAAAGTGTAAAACCAATGCCTCCAAAAATAACCAAGCCCAGAATGATGGAACTTGCCAATGTGATTCGACTTCCTGTTTCAATCACTTTTGGCTCAAACTTGAATTCGATGGTGTGCTGTCCTTCTGCCACTTTCAAAGCACGAAGTACATAATTTACCTTGAAGTGATCTTTAAGTTGACCGTCAATGTATGCATTCCACCCATTTTTATAATACATCTCAGAAAAAACGAGAACACCTGCATTCGAATTGGAGGAACTATATGTCAAATGGTTTGGTTCATAATCAGTCAACGTTACAGTA
>JAGLKG010000565.1 GCA_023141835.1 Maribacter sp.
CGATCTTACTAAAATAAGTGGCATAGGAATCCTTGCCGAATGCATAGGACTCCTTCGGTTTTAAATTAGGATGGGTTAGTGCATGCCGTTGTTTTTGTTCCCCACCCAGGTCGGCATAGAGCCCGGCAGTGTCAAAATGCAAGGTGTCTTTTAGCTGCTCTTCAAACCCATTGGAAGCTATAAAAAGGGTATTTCCTTTGGCTGTCCAATCCAATAGCCCATTCAATTCGGCCTCCCCAAACGAAACGTTGTTGTTCACAAAAAAATAGGCGCCCTGCAATGTAGAATCCTCTTGTAATAATTCAAAGGGAGGGATATTGATCTGTCGAAGATTTTCAGGGTACCGTTTATTCATTAAATCATTAAGGACATAGGTGCCATATGGAATCTTATGTTGGGCGACAAAGGATGGAAACCAGTTGACCTCTTTGGGTTTGTTATATTGAAATAACATTAATATGGCTATCGTTACCAAAGCTATGGTCAAATATGTGCTTCCTTTTTTACCCATTGGTATCCAAGGATTTTTTTAGCTTTAAAAAAGTAGCCTCGGCTATTTGGTAATTAGCCTCATCAAGGTCAAAACCACCATACCAAATGTAATCGTACAAGCGCGTAATTCTACTAAAATGCTCCTTTAAATCCTGAGCTTTGATTTCCTTGATGTAATCGTCGTTGGTCTTTTGCAATTCCCAGACGATATACTCTTTATGTCCTAATGTTTTAAGTAGAAGCAAATAATAATAGCGAATGGCCAAACGATAGTTTCTGTCTTTCAAGGCCTGCTGTATGAGTTGGTCTATATCCTCATTTTTAATGATATGTTCATCTTCTGATAAGGCAACAATCGTTTGGTTCTTTTTAGAATAAGTGAGTGCCCTTGCGTTTACATTCAGAAAAAACTTAATAAGCAGGAACAGTAGGACTGCGATAAGAATATAAGGAATGATCTTAAAGAAAATCGCCAAATATCCGGCAGCTTCTTCAACGCCGAATAGCCATTCAAAGAATCGAGAGAGCAGGTTGCCCAACCACATCAAGAAATCATTCCACCAAGTGAGGTCTGCTTTTACGATTTCATAATCAAAATCAGGATCATCCTGGTATCTTTGAAGGTCCTCTTCACTTATTTCTTGAATACCCAAAATACCCGTATCATACCGTACAACTGTAGAATCTAACTGCCCTTGGACGTTATAAAGATTCATACCGCAAAAAAGTACAATAAGGAACAGTTTGGGCATTTTAGTTTTCGGGGTTTTCCCCTAAATTTTGAATACGTTCAAAAGTACCCGTGAAATTCTTCTTTTCGTTGAGATTGAAATAGATAAAGGCACCAGCTACTATTGAAAGTACGTTCAATAATAATTGTGCAGTAGTACCAACGATATTTAATAATATATGAACTGGATCTATAAAACTGTCCATCATGTTGGCAGGATCTACCTCACCTGAGAAAATACCCATATCAATTTGCTGATAAATAATGGTGGGAATACTAAAAGCAAGGCCCGCAATACCTACTATAATCCCCATTACGAGAATTGTCGCAAAGGTTATCCACCATTCGTCTTTAATTAATTTAAAACTATATTGATAAGAATCTGAAATAGCTTTTTCTTTAAAAACCATTATGCCAAAGGAAAGAGATAAGGGAACCATAAGATAAATACCAGGCAAATAACAACACATAGCACCTATTATTATCGATATGCCCACCAAAAAACCTAATCCAATGAATCTCCAAAAGGAATCATACACATTTCTTTTTATTTCCTCATATACTATTATTCCATCATTCTCAGTATACGATTTTATATAGTGCAAAACCATTGATTGTGACATGGTATACACCGTAATCAAGGAACATACATATATAAATATCACCAATAAAAATATGAATATCTGCTCTACACTTTGGTCAATTTGTGATATTAAATTTAAGTAGTCTCCAATAAAATAGAGGTACAGGGATGATGAAATCAACGTCACTACCAAATAGGGACCTACAATCTTAAAAAAAGTACTCATAAAAGGTTTAAACTGTAGTCTAATGAATGCGAAAGTGTCCGTTAGGATCTCTCCCAGTTCCCGTTGCTTTTTAAACTCTATTAATGTATTCATGTGGCTTTTGGTTTTGAATTCAGTTGGTAAGGATATATAACGTAATAAAATAGAATGAGTACTAGGGAAACTGTAATTATCAAAATGGCCAGCCAGTCCGGCATTTCGGTATGGCGGGTAACAAAGCCTTCTAGGAATCCGGCAATTATAAAAAAAGGAACTGTGCTCAGCATTATTTTAAGCCCGTTTTTCATCCCCCTCTTAAAAGACTCCAAACGGGTATATGTGCCTGGAAAAAGTAGGCCGTTGGCCAACACCAAACCCGCACAACCTGCAATTATTATAACCGAAATCTCTATGGTGCCGTGTATCCAAATGGTTCGGGCAGATTCCCAAAGTAGTCCTTTTTCATAAAAGAAATACTGAAAACTACCGAGCATGATTCCGTTTTGCATTATTATCCATAGGGTGCCAACCCCAAAAAGAATACCGTAGGCAAATGCCATTAACGCAACACGAGTATTGCGGAGTGTAATGCCCAAGAACATATTAAATTCCCCCATTTCCTTATAGACGGCCATGGGATCCCCTTTTTCAATATTTTCCAAAGTCGAGTTCACATAATCATCACCGAGAATGGAGCGTACAAAATCGCCCTCGTTTGCCGCAGAAAAGGCCCCGACAATTGTAAAAAAAGTAAATACGAGAAATGCGATCAATAATTCCCTTTGGTGGTGGTAAAACATCGTAGGGAACTCGATTTTCCAAAATTCCAGTATTCGGTTTTTGGGCTCCCGTTTGGTCTTATAGATTTTTTGATGGGCCTCTGAAGCGATCGAGTTTAAATAAAACGCTGTATTACTGCCGGGATAAAAGGTCTTGGCATAGCTAAGATGATCGGTAATTTCAATGTAAAGGTCAGACAATACATCAGGTTCTATTTTCGTTTTGTTTGACAATGCGCTTTCAAAAGCGACCCATTTGTCTTTATTTTGCTTTACAAAGGCAGCCTCGCGCATTAAATTATCTGGTTAGTACCCAAAGAAACTAAAATATGGAACAATTTCAAATAGAAACTGCCCAAAATATTACTATAAATCAACGAACTGCCCATTTGGGTGAGCGTATGCTGGCCTATCTCATTGACAGCTTTATCATTGGGGCTTATACTATTCTGGTTATCTGGATGTTGGTTTCTATGGAAATAGAGTTTTCAGATTTTTGGGTGTTCTATCTACTATTAGGTCTACCCGCCTTTTTATATTATGTTTTACTGGAAACTTTTATGGATGGGAGGACCGTCGGGAAAAGCTTGATGCATATTAGAGTTGTTAAATTAGACGGCTCCAAGCCGGGTTTTACCAACTATTTTATTCGTTGGATTTTACGGATAGTTGATGTGGTTCTTACCTCTGGAGGGCTTGCGGTATTGACCATCCTTATTCGGGGCAATGGACAGCGCATTGGCGATATTGCAGCTGGGACCACCATAATCAGCGAAAAGAGAAGAGTACATTTGAAAGATACACTTCTTAGGGAATTGCCTGATGGTTATGAGCCAAAATATCCTCAGGTAACCATTTTTAAGGATCGGGAAATGCAAACTATAAAAGAGTTATATGATAGTGCAAGACGTAATGCAAATCATCAAATAATCGTTTCATTGAGCAATAAGATAAAGGAAGTTACCCAAATTACGACTGAATCCAAGCCCATTGATTTTGTGGATACTGTCATTAAAGACTATAATTTTTACACTCAATAACTTTAACTTATGTTTTATTTTACCATTGATATTTTAGGTACGGTGGCCTTCGCTATTTCAGGAGTCTTGGTGGCTATGGAAAAAAAGCTGGATTTATTTGGGGTGCTGATCATTGCATTTGTGACTGCCGTGGGCGGTGGTACTTTACGCGATATTCTCATAGGAAATACCCCGGTGGTTTGGATGCGGGATTCTATTTATATTTTCACCATTTTGGGAGCGGTTATCTTTGCCATACTTTTTGCGCATCACCTGAAATATTTACGTAAAACCCTCTTTTTATTTGATACTATCGGTATTGGGCTATTTACTATGGTAGGTATCGAAAAAGGGCTGTCAGCTGACCTTTTGCCCATCATGTGTATTGTTCTGGGAACAATAACGGCCTCCTTTGGGGGGGTGATTCGAGATATTCTCTGCAATGAAATTCCAGTTATTTTCCATAAAGAGATTTATGCAACTGCTTGTATTTTAGGGGGGGCATGCTATTTTCTGTTCATGCTTTTCCCAATAGATACTACCTATGCCTATATAACCTCAATATTGATTATCATAGCCATACGCATTTTGGCAGTCAGGTTTAAAATAACATTGCCCAATATATATCGTAAAAGGGAATAGTACGAGCTTCAAGAGCAAGTTTAAAAAATGCAGGAGGCTGAATTATTAGTGGTTTGTCGTACAATTTCAATTTTGTCTACCGTCTAATCAACAAGCTCGGCTTTTTGGATATAAATGTTCTGTGACGGCCAATCGCCCTTGCCAACGGCTTGGGTGTTGATTTTGTCTACCACGTCCATTCCCGAAATCACTTTTCCGAAAGGCGTGTAGTCACCATCTAAATGATAAGACCCTGGTTTGGTTACAACTATAAAAAATTCATAAGGCGATGCCAACATATGGGGATTGTTGATTTCACTACTGGGCATTGAGATAGTTCCACGATCATGTTTATGTCCTTTTTTTCCATCAGGGGGTAATAAATACCTTCCAATAGCACGGCGTTTGACCCCAGTTGCCCTGTCATCGGAATTACCACCTTGTATGATGAAATTCTTAACGACTCGGTGAAATTGTGTGTTATCGAAATACCCCTTAGAGGTCAGAAAAATAAAATTGGCCTTATGATAAGGGACATTGTCAAAGAGTTGCACCGTGAAACTCCCTAGGTTGGTCGTTATTTTTACTTTATCATCTTTTAGGGTCTTGTTGTAATTAAAGAAGAAATCTATGGCATTGTCCTCGGTCAATACAAAGGGCACTTCCTTTACCTCCTGAACCGAGGTTGAATCGATGGCCGTAGTGTCTTTTTCTATGGCTTGGGATTCCTGTTTAATTGCGGTTTTATTTGGTTCTCCCTTGCAAGCCCCTAAAAATAATAGTGCTAATATTGTACTGAAAATGATTTTTCTAAGAGCCATGAACTTTGATGATTTTGTCATACGGACTTCAAAAATAAAAAATCTGCCATTACCCGGCATGGCTTCACATTATAAAATGGCCCCTTTAATTAGGGTCAAAGAGCTTGAGGCTGGTTTTGCCAAAAGGAAGAACCCTAAAAAAG
>JAGLKG010000566.1 GCA_023141835.1 Maribacter sp.
GGTATTCGGTCTTCTACTGCCTTTTCTTTTACTGCTTGTTGCAATGCCGAAGCTTCTACAAGCTCTATAGCATGTGTGGGTAGAAAATGGATTACACTTTCTTTTCCGGGTCTATGTCCGCTGCGACCGGCGCGTTGCAAAAATCTGGCAATTCCTTTAGGACCGCCTATCTGCACTACGGTTTCCACAGGAGCAAAATCGACTCCCAAATCCAAGCTTGATGTACAGACCACCGCCTTAAGACTTTCATTACGAATGGCTTGTTCTACCCATTGCCTGGTTTCCTTATTGATACTGCCATGGTGCATAGCTATCTCACCGGCAAATTCAGGATGCTTTTCCAGGATTTTTTGAAACCAGATTTCACACTGGCTTCTGGTATTGGTAAAGAGCAAGGTGGTCTTACTTTTGTTTAGTATCGGAATCACATCTTCCAATAAGCGAAGACCCAAGTGACCCCGCCAAGGAAAGGTTTCCATTTCGGCAGGGATAATACTCTTGACCGTTATTTTTTTCTTCAAGTTGGCTTTGATCATAACTGAGTTTTCCAAGGCGGGTGATTTTGGTCCTAGTAAAACTTGCATGGCTTGTTCCAAATTCCCAATTGTGGCAGAGATACCCCAAATACGTATGTTTTTGGCTATAGTTTTAAGCCTGGATAGACCTAATTCTGTTTGTACACCTCTTTTGGTGCCTAACAGCTCGTGCCATTCATCCACCACTATAGCAGTACAATTTTCAAACGTTTTATCATAGCCCTTGGTGGCCAATAAAAGTTGAAGACTTTCAGGTGTGGTGATGAGCAAATCGGGCATGTTCCGTTTTTGTTTGGCCCTTTCACTTGCGCTTGTATCGCCAGAGCGAATACCTATGGTCAGTCCCGTTTCCAAATCACCTGCAACCCGTTCGGCCGACTGCTTTATTTCACGTGATAATGCTCTTAAGGGGGTAATCCAAATAGCCTTTAAACCCTTTTTGTGCTTGGTTTTATAGTTCGGGTTGTCTTTAATGTAATCAAGTACAATAGGAAACCAAAGCGCATAGGTTTTGCCACTTCCTGTTGGGGCATTCAAAAGACCATGTTTGCCTTGTAGAAAAGCCTTCCAAGTTTGTTTTTGAAAAGCAAAAGGCTTCCAAGCCTGTTGGTTAAACCAGTTTTTCGCAATGTCGTAAAGTTGGTTATTGGTCATTAAAAAATGCTGTTCCTTTTGCTAATTATTTGCAATAAAATAATCATTCGTAAACTAAAATATCACTTTTAAAAAAATTATCTTTGTTCAAATAAAATTAACTATATATGTCTATTTTAGATTTGTACAATCATAGTGAGCACAGAAAAAATTTAGCTCATTTCGCCTCTATAGCTACCTTGGCCGCCGTGGATGGTGAAGTCAATTCCCAAGAAATGAAACTTTTGAAAAGTTTTGCTTACAAATTGGACATCACGGAAGCGGAGTTCAAGGAGGTTGCGAAAAAATCAAATAAATATCCTATTGACCCACCTAACAGTTCCGAAAAACGTTTGGAACGTTTATTCGATTTGTTCAAGATTATTTTTGCAGATCATGAAATCGATGATGAAGAAAGGGGCTTGTTGAAGAAGTATGCAATTGGTTTGGGCTATTCTGAAGAAAAGGCGGATACAATCATTGAAAAGTCAATTGCTATTTTTATGGGTAAGATCGATTTTGAAGATTATCTCTATTTGATAAAAAAATAAGGATTTTGAACCTCAAAAAAAGGCGGCACCTCAGGGTGCCGCCTTTTTTATTTCTGCTTGGCAATAAACTCCTCTACTTTTTCTACC
>JAGLKG010000567.1 GCA_023141835.1 Maribacter sp.
AAAGAGGTGAATTCACCTCCCCCGATCAAGTCTGGACATGTAAATGCATATCCTATTAACCCTTGTGCCGTAATATGTGGGATAAGTTTCTGCAAGTCATTCCAGTTATGACTTTTGTCCCTGAGACGCTGCACAAGAGGCTGTCCGGCCATTTTCCACATGGCTCGATATTCATTCAGCGGAAAGTCAAGACCTATTTTCCCAAATAGAGCTGTGTGCTCATTAGGTGTAATGTCTGCCTTGAAACTTACCAAACCCTTATAATAAAAATTGGAGTCACCAGCATCAAGTTTGAACCCATCCACACCAAATTCTTCATTTAACCGTGACAGTTCACCTTTGAACCAACTGGCTGCTTCTGGATTTGATAAATCCAGTACGGCACTTACCCCATTCCACCAGGGTATCATTGCTGGATCGCCAGGTTGTACCCAAGGGGTTCCAGCCAGTTTATTGATTGATGGATTTTTGAGAAAAAGTCCTTTTTTAGCCAACGTTCGATAGATATCTGAATCTGGGCTTACAAATGGGCAGACCCAAAGCATTACCTTGAAACCCAGTTGGTGCAATTCATCCATCATCGATTTAGGATTTGGGAATCTCCTGGGATGAAAATTCCATTTACCATAGTCTTCCTGCCAATTGTCATCAATCATCAATACACCAGGAGGCAATCCATTGTCAATGATGTCGTGCGCATATTTTAATATGTCTTCCTGATTTTGATCGTACATCAACTCAATCCATGTGTTGTATTGAGGAGCACTGAACAGTAGCTCTTCAGGCATTTTTCCATTAGCAGGAAAAAAGGTTTTTGAAGCATAATCACAGGCCTCTTTCAGAGTCGTCCCGCTTTGTTCTTGTATGATTTCACCCAGTGCAACAATCCTTATTGCTCCCATGGCGAATGTAAATTTGAATGGCTCTTCTGACCAGATCAAACGTCCCTTATTCGAAACCAATAAGGGCTGCGCCTGGTTTCCTTTAATATTTCCCAGCATATCATACGAAAATCCCTCTGAAAAGGGCATAGAATCGCCATCGACCACCGCACCACCCCACCAAAATTCACTATCGAGTAGTTTTATTTCAGTGGTATGTGTCTCTTGACCAACTGCGGCCATGGACAAGAACATAACCATGACCAAAATCGATATAAATTTGAAATTTTTCATCTACATAAAAATATTAAAACTGTTAATAACTAAACTTTATTGATTCATTCTCAAAGCTGTCAACGCCCCAATATGGTTATTGTCCAACACGCACACTTTTTCTAATTCACCTTGGGCACTTTCTTTCGATCCAAGTCCTAGGCTCCCTAACCCTATCATATACCTACAATGGATTTCATTACGAGCTTGTAGGTCTTCTTCCCAAATCCGAAGATCTGGCATGGACACAGCGAAATAATCTATTTTCACATGGTCTAATAAGTGCTTTTCACCGTACTCCTGCAGCTTATTAAACCGGATGTTAGCCTCTTTCTTTTTATTTAGTTTTAAAAAAGCCAGTCCCTGGTACCAAATCTTGTCCGGCTGCTGATCATTGTAAAACCATGCCGCCGTAGGTTCAGACAACCCTTGGGATGCCATCTCCCAAAATTCGATAGCCTTTTCACTATCATCCATTCCATCATGCACACAACCCAACCAATAATCAATATCATTTTCTTGTACCCCTTGCAGTTTTCCCTCTCCCAGGTTATGGGGATATACTTTTGCCATTTCTAGGTATTGGACGGCTTGTCTGAATTCATTGATTTTAATAGCCTTCTTTGCCATTTCCACCAAGCTCAGCACATATTGGCCTGTGACTTTGCCTTCCCCCCCCTCCCAAGGATGAAAAATACGACCAGAAATCATCTCGAATGCCTTATCGTATTGTCCAGTCAAGTTGTGCAAGGCTATCCATTCAAGATAGATATCGTCTCTTTTTTCAGCTAGCTCCTGATATTCATTTAGAAAGTCAAGACGTTTCTCATGAGTGAAGTTCACTTTTTTATACAATTGATCCAATTCCATCAAGATTCTAGCATCAGAATTATCCAATACAAAAGCCCTTTCCATCAAATCAAGTGCTGCCTCTTTTTTATTCAATTTATTGTAATAAGCCAATGCGAGGTTTCTCAGGACAATAGGAAAGTTAGTGTTTAGCTCAATTGATTGCTCCCAACATTGAATGGCTTCTTCCACTTGACGGGCTGCATACCAGAAATTCCCTAAATAGTAATACGCTTTGTCGCCATTTGGGTTCAGCTTATTGGCACTTTGTAGCGCCAGTACTGATTCTAGTTGATTTGGAAAACAATAATCTGGAGCGCATTTTTCTGCCAAGTCAAATTCTTGCTTCGCCAATTTATGATTACCCGATTTAGCATTTATCCAACCCTTGTAGTAGTGTGCAAGAGGATATACTTCTTCCTGACCAGAAATTCCTATGTCCAATAAGTCCAATGCTTCTTGATACTTTCCTATCCAAACATAATCCAAAGCATATTCTATGTAAGTATGAATATTGTCGCGTATTAGTGACTTAAACCGCTGTAACACTTCATCTTCCGATGTCAGCAAATATTTTTCGAACAACACTCCAAAATTGAAGCAATCGAGTTCCAATGATTCATTAATCAGTTTTTTGGCCTCTCTGGTCAAGCTCAATTCTCTTAATATCACGACTTTCAGATGACGGGCTTTGTGATTGTGCCAATTGCGAACTAATGCTCTGTCAATGTTTTCCAATGCTAACTCCCAATCGCCTCCGCTACAATCCAACTGGGCAATATGGAAATAACCGGATGCCATCCACGCATCATTCCAAACAGCCTTATAAAAAGCACTGTAGGCTTCTTTATCCTTACCCTGATAACGTAGTGCTTGTCCCAGATTAAAATAGGGTTCGCCATCATAAGGGTTTGGATTACGTTGGGTCATGGTTGAAATAGCCCTTTCAAAATAGGATTGGGCTTTGAAAAATTTTCCTTTTCTCAGCAATAACAACCCCATCGCATTGTTACTTCTGATATCCCCTGGTTCCCAAGTCAGTGCCTCTTTATAGTAGACGGCTGGATCAAAAGTGGCGTGACGATATTGCTCTAAATGTTGACCAGTGAGATACAGTTGCTCCATACTCTTAATCTCTGACGGTTCTTTAGCCGCCTTCGCTGGTTCTGGAATGGGTTTTGTTTCCGATTTGTCAGCCTGCCAGTTTACTAAAACTTTTCCTTTATGGTCAGTAATGACCACCCTTAATTCATCTAATGATGCGGAGTGATCAACATCGAACTGTTTATCATAGCTAACCCCTGGATGAAAATCAAATTTATCCTCCAGTAAGACCTGACCCTCCCGTTCAACCCTGATCAATGCGTTGGAATATTCTGAAGTAGCAAAGGCCTTTAAAACTGCTTTTCCATTTTCAAGCTCTATATTGAGCATTGCCTCTTTAGTTGCATTTTTCACCACACCCAAGTCACGATAGGGCATAAAATATTGTGAAAAAGCTTTTTCTTCATAAGGCATGATCCATGAGAAATCGGGCTGATTGTCTGTATAAACGCCACACATCAGTTCAATATAAGGGCCATCTTCATCTGTAAGGTTTCGGTCCCAAGCCTCGCCAAATTCACCATTCCCCCATGTCCATTGCTTCTTGCCAGGAGACACATGATGATTGGCTACATGTAACATACCTCCTTTGCTATCGTTTTCATATCCACCCACAAAATCATAGCCGGATTGAATGGCCATGTAAGAAGTCGGAACTGGTATGTTCTTGTATTTGGAAATGTCAGTACCGGGCGAATAATCAACTTTATAGTACTCCCCTTTGGCAATCGGGAATTCCGATACATCCCTTTTTCCATGATCAAATACTGCATTTACATCTGGGGGGAAAACCGATTGGTAGTGGTCATTTACCTTCACAGCCGGATTGGCCCACCACAAAAATGTCTGAGGCTGGGCGGTACGATTGTAAAGTTTGGCTTTTATCTCAAGATAGGCCTTGTTAGGATGAAGTGTAAAACCAGCCATTCCTTTTGTTCGAAACATACGTTCTACTTCGCTGCACCAAACTGTTTTACTACCATCATCGTTTTCCTCAATCTGAAAGTCTACAGGATCGTAAGTGCTAGGTCTATGATGTTGGGGCCAATTAAACTCTATTCCTCCCGAAATCCATGGCCCGGTCAAACCGACAAGCGCAGGTTTGATTACTTGGTTGTAATATACAAAATGTCGTTCTTTCATTTTGTCATAAGCCATCTGTACCCGACCACCTAATTCAGGCAGAATCATTATTTTTAAATATTTGTTCTCCAGATAAATGGCCGTCCATTCTTTGTCTACTTTTTCATCTGCAATTTTCTCTACAACCGGATGCGGATACACGGATCCACTACTTCCCTGATATACCCTTTTTTCCAAAAAAATGGGGTTTTTCTCCGGTTCTCCTATTTCATAGGTGGGAATGGTCACAATTTCTTTCCAGGCTTTTACTTCCATTTTTAATTAAATTCTACTTTGATTCTTAATCCGAGTTCTAAAGTTTCATTGGACTTCAAGTGCCTGCACCCTATTTGATTGTTGAACGCATCCGGAATACAAGTTTGAGGTTCTAATGCAATACAATTTCTATGAGAGGGAGTATATACCTGAAGATAGGGATACCCTTCCGTAATCATTGTCACCTTCACACCATCTTTGGAACTAACCAATTCGGTTTTTTGGACTTTATTTTCCTTAAGCTTAAAACAGTGGTTTAATTCTTTAATGCCTATTGCGCTGTGCTTAGAAAAACTTTTTAAAACCTCGGTATTGCCGTAAGGAATCAAATGCTCATCAATAGGGAAATGCTCATTTCCCGAAATTTGAAGTGAGTCCCCATCAGTCCTGTGAGGGATATTAAAATAGGGATGCCAACCATGTCCTATCGGAATATCTTCGCTACTCATATTAGTAATAGTTGTAAATATGTTGAGCGAATTTTCGTCCAATTGAAATTTGTTTTTCAACAGTACTTCGAATGGATACCCAGGGTGTTGCTTTTGGTAATCATAACTGATACTTATTTCCCCTTTTTCAATATCAGTACCATCAACTGTGAAGGGTTGGTTATACACCAGACCATGCAACGCGTTGTTTCTAGGATAATCATTTTGGGGCAATAAAAATTCTTTTTCGTTAAAGCTATACCTCGCATTTTTCACCCGATTTGGGTAGGGAAACAACTGTGCACCAGCAAAATAATTGATGGTTTGCGATTCTATTTCATTTTTAGTACTGGCGCTCCATAGAATAGATCGTCCATTCACGACAAAGGAATTTAAACATCCCCCATATTCAGGGATTATGGAAAACCACGTGTCCCTTTTCTGGTTCAGTATGTGCCATACCTTGAAATCTCCGATATGGGAGTCACTTATTTTATAGTTATGCTTTGCTTGCATTCGTGCTGCACATTTTAATAGTCAATATCACCCATCCTTAGTCGAATAATTTAATCAGTAAGTTCTTTCTGGATCTCTTCAAGGGATTTCCCCTTGGTCTCAACCAGTTTGTTTTTTATAAAAAAGAAACCTGAGAAACATATTACCGCGAATAGCCAAAAGCTTCCTGAAGCTTGAATAGCATTGTTGATGATGGGAAAAAAAAAGGTCAGTAACATGCTGGCTGTCCAAAGTGAAAAGGTAGCTACTGCCATGGCCAGCCCTCTAATTCTATTAGGGAATATCTCGGATAATACCACCCATGTGATGGGTGCCAATGTAGAAGCATAGCAAGCGATGGATAAAACTACCAATACAAGCATCGGCCAACCTTGAAAACCTAGATAATAAAAAGCACCCAATATGGAATAAATAACCGCTAGTCCAGCCGAGCCAGCCAGCATCAGTTTTTTTCTTCCTATTTTGTCCACTGTGAACATGGCCAACAATGTGAACAAAAGATTCACACTTCCAATGATGATTACGTTGAAAAGCATGTCCGAAACATTGTATCCAGCAGCAGCAAATATTTCATCGGCATACATAAAAATCACATTGATACCACACCACTGCTGAAAGGCGGCCAGCACGACACCTATGATAACCACACCAACTACACCGGGCTTGAACAACGCAGAAAAATTCACTTCTTCTGCTTCATTTTTCATAGAGTTTTCAATTTCTACTATCGCCTTAGCAGCATAACCTTCTCCTCCAATTTTTATTAATATCTCATTGACCTTATCATGTTCATGCCTTCTTGCCAACCACCTGGGACTTTCCGGCACCATCCACATCATACCGAAAAAGAATACTGCTGGTATGGCCTCAGCCCAGAACATCCACCTCCATCCCATTTGGCCATTCCATGAATTGAGTATCTCTACTCCAGTAATTTCATTTTCCATCGTATCGGCGATGACCCAATTCGCAACCTGTGCTGCTAATATCCCTATTACAATTGTTAGCTGATTAAGGGAAACAAACTTGCCCCTTACATGAGCCGGGCTAATTTCTGCTATGTACATGGGTGATAAATTGGATGCTAACCCAATACCTATACCTCCCAAAATACGGTATAGGACAAATGGTGCAAACGAGTTGGCCGCACCTGTGCCAATGGCTGAGACAAGAAACAATAATGCCGAAAATATCAGTAATTTTTTTCTTCCGTATCGGTCGCTGAGGGCCCCGGAAATAACCGTACCAAGAATACATCCGATGAGCGCACAACTTACAGCCCACCCTTGCAAGTGGGGAATATTGGCAATTTGAAAAAACTGTTCGTAAAATGGTTTGGCTCCACCTATTACTACCCAATCGTATCCAAATAGAAATCCACCCAATGCTGAAATCAACGAAATGGCAAAAACGTAAAAACTAGGTGATTTATGCTTATTCATTTGAAATTGTTTTTTACTTCTTAATAATCTTAGCGATCCAGCCTCCGCCCTCTACCATATGAATAGCTTGTTTGGTTGCGCATGTCACTTCTTTGGTGCGCTTAACGTAATCTATGGCTGTTGTTCCAGCATTGGCACCATCTTCGATATATTCCATTGCATATTGCCCCTCTCCAAGGAAATCAAAGGACAATTCAAAATCCCTTGCTTCCCAATCGGTGCTTGCCCCAATAAACCAATCATCTCCCCTCCTTCTAGCAATAATGGTATAGTTGCCAATCTTGGCTTCCAGTACTTTTATCTCGTCCCATTCTGTCGGGAAATCCGAGATGAATTCCGTGCATTCACGCTCCCGTAAATAGGCAGAAGGACTATCTGGCAGCATTTGCATTGGGCTTTCAAGGATAACAAACAAGGCCATGGAATGAGCCCGTGTACCTTGTCCCATAGGCGTATTGCCATTGTTTCTGAAATCGGCCTTTTGTGCATTATGGGTCGTATATGGAATGTAATCCATTGGGCCCGTTACCATTCTTAGATACGGCAACATATTATCATGTGCAGGTGTAACGTGATCCGTCCAGCCATTATATTCGAACTCAATCAGTGCTTCGCGTGTAGTCACGTTGGGATAGGCACGGCGAAGACCTGTGGGTTTATACGCCCCATGAAAATTTAGCACCATTTTTCTTTTGGCTGCCTCTTTAGCTGCCCGGTGATAAAACTGGACCATCAGTTGATCATCACGGTTCATAAAGTCAAATTTTATTCCTTCAATCCCCCACTTTTCGAAGCGATCAAAATTCCCTTCCCAATCCTTTTCGAAGGCAGCCCAAATGGCCCAAAGCATAATCTTGACATTTTTCTTTTTGGCATATGCCATTACTTCATCCATGTCCAGGTCTGGATGCATTTTGGTAATGTCGCCTTGTGCTGACCAGCCATCGTCAAACAAAAAGTACTGAAACCCAAATTCTGAGGCAAAGTCAATGAAGTATTTGGCGGTAGCCGTATTAACACCTGCTTTGAAATCTACTCCATAGACACTCCGCCTTCCCCACCAATCAAACGTCACCACACCTGATTTAATCCATGAAGGATCTTCGATTTGCAGCGGTTTTGCCATTTGATACACAAGCGTATTGGTGAGTAAATCTGCGTCAGTTTCGGCTATCGCAAATACACGCCAGGGGAATGCTCGTGTACCATTAGTCTTAGCGATAAAATCAGTGGATTTTTTTACCTGGCCAAGGCCATATGGTTTACTCTCATCAGTGGTAAACTCAATGGGGTACGGGGCATGGGCTGATGTAAATGAGTTGCTTGAGGTCTTTTTGAGCCACAATCCTGGAAAGTCGTCAAGATCGGATTCGGTGACAAGCACTCTCGCTCCTTTGTCGGGAACGACTAAAAAGGGTAATCCACAGAGACCTGTTTCAAGAATGTGGACTGTTTTTTTGTGCAGATAGGGCGTTTCGTAGGATGAGTGGAAACCTGGGGC
>JAGLKG010000568.1 GCA_023141835.1 Maribacter sp.
CAAGCAAGGAGATATTTATTGGGAAGATAATAAACCCTTCCCAAAAAGCTTCCCCGCTCAAAAAGAGCAAATACTTAATAAAGCCAAAATTACGAGTACATCGAATTTCTCCAATACCAAAAAAAGCCAACATTTGGGAAAAGATACAGAAGAAACCGTTTCGCCAGGGGAATCGATCAAATCAAAAATTGTAAACGATGCAATAAGTAATAGGCCTAAATCCAGAATTTCAAAAAATGAGGTATTCCCTTTGAATAATCAGAATAGGCAGAATTCGAATATTGCTTCCAACGAATCGCACCTAAGAAAAAGTTCGTTCGGCCAGATAGAATCAGAAAATAATATATCAGCTGAAACAGGCTCTTTAGCAAATAAAATTCCATCAAACAAAAAAGGAACTACGAGGGCTTTGAAAAAAGATTCTTCACTGGTAAAACTTCATGAAAAGATAAAGTCTAAAAAATATTTTGTATACCCATTCATTGGTGCTTTTGATTATGGTGAATTCTCCCATGCATCGGCAATCGATGCAAGATTGGACCTTAATAAAAAAGTCTCTACCATAACATTGGGTTATGGGGTTCATCTCATTTTTATTCCTAAGGAAAAATGGAGCATTCGATTGGGTGCCTTATACCAAGGAATTGAAAATGAAACTTACAACGTACCCCTAATACCAAATGATTTAAGCACCAATTTTTACAACAGCATTGCACTAGAAGATAATTTATCTTATACTTCTTTTTCCAACTCCTTTTCACAAGTGGAGACAATTTCCCTAAAAGAAAAGTTAGGGTATTTAGAAATACCCGTTGAAATTGGTTACACTTTTTACGCTACAACCAATATAGAAATTGATGCAATTGTAGGTGTTGGTGTGCTATTCTCCAAAAAAAATGAGCTATATGCCGTAGGGGCAACCAACAAATCTATTTTGTTGGGTAAAAACAAAAATTATTCTAAAGGTAGTTTTGGTCTTCATCTTGGATTAGGGTTAAATTACCAGGTTAGTGAATCGTTTAAAATTCAAATGGAGCCTATTTTTAAACCCCAAATTGGGCTTTACTCTACTAGTAATGGGACCAGTCCTTTTATATTTTCATTACGGATAGGGGCCCGATACAAACTTTAAAACTCGTTAAAATACTTTCCTCGACCAGTTTTTGCTGTTTTTAACTAAAAAAAAGAGTTTTTTTAATCCTCTTGTAACATTTTGATCTTTTTTACGTATAAGTATATGCAGTCTATGCAACTTGAACTTAAATATAGTAGATGAGACAGCTTAAGATTACAAAACAGGTTACCAATAGGGAAACCGCATCTTTGGACAAGTATTTGCAAGAAATTGGCAAAGTAGACCTGATTACCGCAGATGAAGAAGTAGAATTGGCACAACGTATCAAGGCAGGCGACCAGATCGCTCTTGAAAAACTTACAAAAGCCAATCTTCGATTCGTGGTATCAGTGGCCAAACAGTACCAAAACCAAGGACTTACTTTACCCGATTTAATCAACGAAGGAAACTTGGGGTTGATTAAAGCGGCGCAACGTTTTGATGAAACAAGAGGGTTTAAGTTTATCTCTTACGCCGTTTGGTGGATTCGTCAATCCATATTACAAGCATTGGCAGAACAGTCACGTATTGTTCGTTTGCCTTTGAACAAAATTGGTTCTATCAATAAAATAAACAAGACCTTTGCCTTTTTAGAGCAGGCGCACGAAAGAATGCCTTCTGCCGAGGAAATTGCAAAAGAATTGGATATGACCGTCGAGGATGTAAAGCAATCCTTGAAAAATTCGGGCCGCCACGTATCAATGGATGCTCCTTTGATTGCTGGTGAGGATTCCAACCTTTACGATGTACTTCGTAGCGGGGAATCTCCAAATCCTGATAGAGAGTTATTACACGAATCTCTGCGTACGGAGATTGAACGCGCCTTGGAGACATTGACACCCAGAGAAGCAGATGTAATTCGTTTATATTTTGGACTGGCAGGTCAACATTCAATGACCTTAGA
>JAGLKG010000569.1 GCA_023141835.1 Maribacter sp.
GCCATTCGTAGGTTGAAACATACCTCTAGAAGTAAAATATTGAAGACTTATCTTGGGTAACCCGATAGCTTTCGGGACAAGACACAAATTGAATGTTAAATTTTCTTAATATTGGAAAATTGGCATATATATCGTAATTTGTGAAAGATAACAACAGTTTATCATGACTGTTCGTTTTTTGATTGATGAATAAACTCCGGCTGATTACCGGAGTTTTTCATTGTATAAGGTTTTTGCAATTCAATTAATTAGTTTTATACATCGCAACGGCATAAAGATGAACTATTTAATAGATATGTTACTATACAAGCTTGATTTTGAATAAAAAATTCCTATCAAGGTTCCTAATAACACACAATTATGAATACCAAAGATGAACAACCAAACAATCCACTTCACGGTATTAAACTTGCCGATATATTAATGGCTTTGGAAAACGAATATGGATGGGAAGAATTAGCTTCTAAAATCAATATTAATTGTTTTAAAAGCAATCCAACAATTAAATCAAGTCTTACATTTTTACGTAGAACCCCATGGGCGAGAGAAAAAGTAGAGCGGTTATATCTCAAATCAATAAAAAAACAGTAAAATAATGCCCTTCAACATTGTTCTTTTTGAACCCGAAATACCTAATAATACAGGTAACATTGGTCGTTTGGCCTTGGCATCGGGCTCTAACCTCCATTTGGTAAAACCTTTCGGCTTTGAGCTGGATGACAAAAGAATCAAACGAGCCGGGCTGGACTATTGGCCTTATGTTTCAATTTTCATCTATGAAAACATTGAAGCGTTCTTTGCTGAACACGAGGATAAAAATTTTGTTTATTTTTCAAGTCATGGCAAAAAGAACCACTGGTCCATTGATTATAAAGACGATATGTTTCTCATTTTCGGAAAGGAATCCGTCGGACTTCCTCAAAAAATTATCGACCAAAATCTGGATAAAACCCATAAAATACCTCTATATAGTCCTCACATAAGAAGTCTAAACTTGGCCAATGCCGTGGGTATAGTTGTTTATGAGGGCTTGAGAAATATCACCAAAAATTAAAGTGCCATTGATTCTGAACTACTAGAACAAAATCAAAAGGATTCTACAATTCGTAATAAAACGCATTTCGTAATACTTCCAGACTTTTCGGAACAGCTATATTGGGGTCTTCCTTACCTTCGAATTCCAAGGAAATATACCCCCTATAATTATGCCTGCGCATAAGCTCTCCTATTTTTGGATAATCAATATCCAAGGTATACCATTTGCCGCCACCATAATAGGTCTTGGCCTGTACCAAATAGGTTTGGGGTGCAAGCAATTCCATTTGGGCTTCTCTATTTTCAAGAAAATTTCCAGTATCCAAAGTAACCTGTAACCAAGGACTGTCAATCGTGTCAACAATTCGCTTTACCCCTTCGGCAGTGCGGCCCAAGCCCCAATGATTTTCAAGACCAAGTACTACCCCACAACGTTCTGCCGCTGGTATACACTTTTCGATGGCATCAATCACCCATTTATATCCATCCTCATCAGTATAACCATCCAAGGTTGGCTCTATACCCTTATTGGCCATTAGGTCATTAAAGGATTTTGAAGTTCCCCAACGCCCCGTATTCAAACGCATGGTAGGAATTCCCAATTTGTAGGCAAGCTCTATCTGGTAGAGGGTTTTTGAAATGTTTTCCTCCCTATACCTTTTTTCAGGACTCAGATACCCCTGATGGGTAGAAAAGCCCATCAAATCCAGTCCCGCATGAAAAGCCTGTCTTTTCAATTTTTGCAAATATCCATTTTCTTCGGAAGACATTTGAACCAATAACAATTCAATACCATCAAAACCCATTTCCGCAGCTTTATCAATACAATATTCCATGGACACATCTTCCTTTGGGCCTTCGAACTTCCAAAATGAGTAGGTAGATACGCCGATAGGGTTATGCTTGATCTTTGGTTTCTTTTGGGTCAAAATTGAAGAATCCGTCTTACCGCCAGCGGCAAGCCCCATAGTTGTCGCGCCCAAACTCAATGCGGCCGCTCCGTTGATAAACTTTCGTCGGTTCATAGTAATTCAAATTTAATGGGTTATTCTCAAATATAACCCATTCTTATTTTACAGTTAAAAATTTATATTCATGTGTTTGCCTAAGTTTTTCTTATTTAGTAGGATTGGAACATTTGATTATCTTTAGGGCAAATACCAATTATGACTTTGAAAAACAACCTCGTTCTCCTTATTTTTTTGGCCTTACTCAGTAATTCATGTGTAAATGACGCCAAAACAGATTCTTCCGAAAAAGAAGAAGCCATTGCATTCAATTTACCTAAAGATTTTATCCTTGAAGATCTTTACCAACCCAGTTCCAACGAACAAGGTTCGTGGGTGGCTTTGGCACAAGGTGCGAATGGCGTCATATTTGCCTGCGACCAATATGGAAAAATCTATCATTTCAAAACACCGGAAATCGGGGAAACCCTTAAAGCAGAAGACGTACACTCCCTTGATCTTGAAATAGGGGAAGCGCATGGTCTTTTATGGGCGCATAACAGTTTGTATGTTGCAGTAAATAAACGATGGAAAGATGACATACCCGACGAAGAGGAAAACGGAAGCGGGGTCTACCGGATTACAGATAATAATCACGACGGTCTTCTGGACAAAGTTGAAATGTTGTTAAA
>JAGLKG010000057.1 GCA_023141835.1 Maribacter sp.
AAGAGTATCCGGAAATAGTTTCTAAAATGCGGAAGTTTTATGACGATTGGTGGGCCAGCGTGGAACCCGACATTAAATATGCAGAAATACCTTTGGGTAATGATGCTTCGAATCCGGTTTTGATAACCATTCATGATATGCATACTGCAGAAAATCTACCTTGGAATCAAGTTCAGATTCGCAAGGGAGAATTTTATCCAACTGGATATTATAGCGTAAAAGTGGAAGAAGAGAGTGAATACAGTTTTAAGCTCTATCGCTATCCATTGGAATCTGATCTAGCTTTAAGTGCAACGGTCGATGAAATTCCGGCAATGCCATTTCGGGATGGACTTCCAAAAGGTAGTATTCTGGATATTTCAAAGGCAAAGATTCAAATTGGGGATGTTTCGATATTGGCCGATGTAGATCCAAACAAACCGTTTGTTGAGCTCAAAACAAAACTTTCAACAGGCAGTTACCAACTGAAAAGTACATTCATTACGCTCAAGGGAGAAGAGATACCTTCGTATTATATACAAATAGAAAAAATATAGACAATGAAGAAACTGTTGGCGACAGCCATGATGTTAGTGGTAATAGGCTGTAAAACAGAGAAAAATGTTGAGCTATCAAAGCCCAATTTCGTTTTTATTTTCGCCGATGATATGACGTATACAGCTATCAATGCCTTGGGGAATACGGAAATTCAGACCCCAAGCCTGGATCGTTTGGTACATAGGGGTACTACCTTTACACATGCCTATAATATGGGTGCTTGGAACGGGGCGGTTTGTATGGCTTCTCGAGCCATGATTATTTCGGGACGAAGCGTATGGGATGTGAACAACTTCAGAAGAGAATGGACCAAGGGGCAGGAGATGGACAAAACTTGGGGAAAACTAATGGAAGGTTCTGGATACGAAACCTATATGACCGGTAAGTGGCATGTAGATGCACCAGCAACCTCAGTTTTTCAGAATGTAACCCATGTGCGCCCAGGGATGCCTAGGGACGCATGGAGCCATAAAGGGACCATTCCCTTTATTAATGAAATGATTAAAGAAAATAAGTCGGACTCAGAAATTAGGGACATAGGCTATAACCGTCCACTTAATGAAAATGATACTACATGGAATCCAACAGATAAAAAGTTTGGAGGTTTTTGGGAAGGAGGCAAGCATTGGAGCGAGGTCTTAAAAGATGACGCCATTGGGTTTATTGAGAAGGCAAAGACAAGTGACAATCCCTTTTTTATGTATTTGGCGTTCAATGCACCCCATGATCCAAGACAAGCCCCTCAACAATATCTGGATATGTATCCTTTGGAAAAAATAAGCCTTCCCAAAAGCTGGATGCCCATGTATCCCTTTAAAGATAGTATAGGTAATGGTCCAGGTTTAAGGGATGAAGCACTAGCCCCATTCCCAAGAACCGAATATGCCACGAAGAAACATATTCAAGAATATTATGCATTGATTACCCATTTGGATGATCAAATCGGAATGATTTTGGACAAATTGGAAGCCAGTGGTAAAATGGATAGTACCTATATCATTTTTACCGCAGATCATGGTCTTGCTATTGGTAGACATGGGCTTTTGGGAAAACAGTCCCAATTTGATCATAGTGTTCGTCCGCCGTTTATGATTGTTGGGCCAAACATACCCCAAGGGGCCAAGGTAAATGTTGATATCTATTTGCAGGATGCCATGGCTACAAGTCTGGAACTGGCGGGAATTGAAAAACCTGATTATGTCTATTTTAATAGTATTATAGATTTAGCAAAGGGCAATCGTAAAGAAAGTCACTATGATGCCATATATGGGGGGTATATTAATTACCAACGGATGATTAGAAAGGACGGATTTAAATTAATGGTTTACCCCAAGTTGAATAAAATGCTTTTATTCGATATGGTGAATGACCCTGAGGAAATGATCGATTTGGCTGAGAATCCAGATTATCAAGAGAAAATCGACCTTCTTTTTAAGGACTTATTGGAACTGCAAGAGGAACTTAATGACCCATTGGACATTAGCCGAATTCGAAAATAGAACCATTTATTGAAGCAGAGAACCTATTCCCTTTGGGATTATAAATGAAAGAGACCCATGTCTAAAAACAATTTTATCATAGGTATATTCGTACTGGTTCTCCTTAGTGCGTGTGGCGGCCCTGAGCTTTTAGAGTCCGTAGAGCTTGCCTATGGGAAACTTCCAAAAGAAATCGATTTCAATCAACATGTAAAACCTATATTATCCGATAAATGTTTTATATGCCATGGCCCAGATATGGCAAAGGTAAAAGCAGGTTTGCAATTACATATGCCCAATTTGGCTTATGCCGAACTAAAAGACTCATCAGGAAAGTACGCGATAGTCCCAGGAAATGTAAATAAAAGCCAGGCCATTCATCGAATTTTAACCGAAGATCCAGAGCTGATAATGCCAGAACCAGAATCGCACTTGTCATTGACAGATTACGAAAAGGCCATGCTAGTTAAATGGATTGAAGATGGTGCAGTGTATAAAGATCACTGGGCATTTATTCCACCTAAAAAGAATAACATACCTCAAGTAAAATGGGTTGATAAGGTTCAGAACCCCATTGATAATTTCATATTGGCCAAATTAGAAGACGAGCAACTTGAGCCTTCCCCAAAGGCCGAAAAAGAAATTTTACTACGAAGATTGTCCTTTGATCTTACGGGATTGCCACCTACACTAAAGGAAATAGAGACCTTCCTTAACGATAATTCCCCAAATGCCTTCGAAAAACAAGTAGACCGACTATTGGCATCTACACACTATGGTGAACAAATAACTTTGGATTGGATGGATCTTTCAAGGTTTGCCGACACCCACGGCTATACTGTTGACCGTTATCGAGACATTTCAGTTTGGCGCGATTGGGTCATAAAATCATTCAATGAAAATATGCCCTATAATCAATTTCTCCAATGGCAATTAGCAGGTGATATGATGCCGAATGCGTCAAAAGAACAGATTCTGGCAACCACTTTCAATAGGCTACACCCACAAAATGGGGAAGGAGGTATCATTGACGAGGAATTTAGAGTTGAATATGTGTCGGACAGAACCAATATTTTGGGAGAAGGATTAATGGGACTTACTGTGGCATGTGCCAAATGTCATGACCATAAGTATGACCCTATCACTCAAAAAGAGTATTACGAATTGTTCGGTTTCTTTAATAATGTCAACGAATCAGGACAAATCTCATTTGATTGGTCAATGCCCGTACCCACTTTAATGTTGCCAAATGATGAACAGGAAAAATTCTTGGCCTATGTGGGCAATTTAATAGGTGATAAGGAGCAACAACTTAATGCGGTCACTAAGATAGAGACCAAATTGGCTGAAGACTGGATTAAATCACAGGGTTATAAAACAAAAATTCCCTCTAAAATGCCGAGCGGATTGATTGCCCAAATGAATTTCAATTCAAAACAATTGCACAATGACTTGAATCCTGACCAAAAGGGGAGGATGCGCCGTGAAAATGCAGACAAGCAAAAACCAATATTTGTAAATGGGTATGAGGGAGCCGGATTGGAATTTGATGGTGATGTTTGGCTCGATATGGGCGGGATGGGCATATTCCAGCGAAATCAACCTTTTAGCATTGGAATCCATATTAAGATTCCGGAGGATTTAGAAAATGGTGTAATCTTTCACAAGGGACAAGGAGCCAAACTCTATAACTTTAGGGGTTATCATCTTGCCCTAAAGGATAATAAATTGGAAGTGTTGTTGGCCCATATACATCCTGATAATGCTATTGTTGAGTATACTTTGGCGGATATTCCAAAAGAAAAATGGGTACAGCTGACCATGAGTTATGATGGATCTAGCAAAGCTTCCGGATTAAAGATTTTTCTTGACGGTGAAGAGTTAGGTACAAAAGTCATGGTTGACAATCTTTATAAAGACATTGTTTTTAATTCCAAGGCCCACGGGCTTCGAGGGGTGCCAAAGGACCCAGGTTTGCAAATAGGTGCCAGATGGCGAGGAAAAGGGATAGGAGGAGCCATTGTCGACAATATTTTGGTATTTAAAAAAGAGCTTACAGCTTTGGAAATATTACAAATTGCCAATCCGGATTTATTGGAAAGGCAACTGTCAAAAAAACAAGAGGAACTATCTGTACAGGAAAGGGAAGCTTTGGTCAAATATTTTCTTTCGGTCAAATCCAAGAAACATCAACAATCCTTGATCGAGCTACAAAAAGCAAGGAAGACTTTGGTCGATAGTATGGATGGCGTTCAGGAAATTATGGTAATGCAGGAGATGACCGAACCCCGCGAAACATACGTTTTGGAGAGAGGACAATACGATGCCTTAGGGGAGCGGGTGTACCCGAGTACCCCAGAAAAGATTTTTGCCTTTCCGGACAGTCTGCCCAAAAACCGTTTGGGTTTGGCACAATGGTTAACACATAAAGACCACCCGTTAACGGCAAGGGTAGCGGTAAATCGTTATTGGCAAAATATTTTTGGGACAGGCATAGTTCGTACCTCCGAGGATTTTGGCAACCAAGGTGAAATACCAAGCCACCCTGGGCTCTTGGATTGGTTGGCAATTGAATTTATAGAATCAGGTTGGGACGTTAAGGTACTCCATAAATTGATGGTTATGTCAAACACCTATCAACAATCTTCACTTGCAAGTGTAACTCTTTTAAAACGTGACAAGGAAAATAGATTGTTGGCTCGTGGACCATCTGAAAGATTGACCGGTGAAATGTTACGGAACAATGCGTTGGCAGCTTCGGGATTAATGAACCATACCATAGGAGGGAAAAGTGTTAAGCCATATCAACCCAAAGGGTTGTGGAAGATTAATGGTGCCACTTATCAAGAGGATAAGGGAGAAAAGTTGTACCGAAAAAGTATGTATACCTTGTGGAAACGCTCGGTACCCCACCCCACGATGTCTACTTTTGACACTCCTGAACGTTCATTTTGTGCAGTCCGACGCCAGACAACAAATACCCCATTGCAGGCTCTTGTCATGCTTAACGATCCCACATATGTGGAAGCTTCACGGGTATTGGGAAATAGTATGTTGGCCTATACAGACCCTAAAGAAGGTATTTCCAACATTTTTAAAAAGCTTACCGGAAGGAATATTCTAGAAAAGGAATTGCAATTGCTTCTAGAAATGCAACAAAATGAATATAAAAAATTCAGGTCCAATAGATCTAAGGCCCAAGGCTGGCTCAATTCTGGGGAATTCAGGGTTTCACACCAAGAAGATGAGGC
>JAGLKG010000570.1 GCA_023141835.1 Maribacter sp.
TTTGTTTTTGTTAAAGCAAATAAGAAGTCCGTTAGGTCAGATTTATTTTGTTGGAAGAGTTTGTTCGTCCAATTGACTTTCCGATGGTATTCATAACATTGGATGTAATTTCATATGTTGGATACCTTGGCTTTTATAGCATTGTAGATGAACTGGGCTAGGTATAAAACTCCAAAAGTTTATGGAAATTTGAAACGAAGGAAATGTCCGCAGTTGGCAAATACCAATGAGACATTAAGGTAATCTCGTATAAACCCTACATAATCATAAGCATAGACATGTATTTTGAGCGTAAAGCACCAAAAGTGATTTGCCATCAAATTTTGCGTAGCAAATTTAAAGGTACGATATTACCAGAGGGGTTATACCCTAAATAAAAGTACGTATGTGGCCCATAGAAGGCAAAAGGCACAAAAGGTGTACAAAAAGTACGAAAGTGTAGTTCTTTTATTCATAAGATTAGGGTTTATATAGTAAATAACAATATAATCGACCAAAACCCGACCCTATCATCGGGCAACGGAAAGAATAATCGACGGGAAACCTTAAAGTCGTTTAAAAGCTATTTTTTCCAGAAGAAATGTTTTGACTTTCCATACCATTAATCTTTTGAATCGACCATTTTATCGACAAGAATGGCTATGCCAAAGTATTTTTCAGCGTGATGTTATTGGTAAGCGATAAACAGACCCCTTTACATAAAGGGGTCTGTTCTACATATTAATTTACCATTTTCCTAAAAGAATTCTAGTACCTGATCTGACCACTGTTACGCCACCATTTGATTCGCCAAATTCTTTCCAGGCTTTTCTACGGACTTCAACTTCTTTCGCAGTAAGCAGTTTATCCTGACCGCCCATGGCAGATTTAAAATCTTTATATCCTAGAATTACCATATGTGTCTCGCCCTGAGCTGAAAGCCCGGATGTAATATTTCCCAATACGGTTAATCTTTTAGTATGATTAAATTTTGAAAAATATTTTTTCCGTTCAGCTAAAAATGTGCTTGTGTCATTAACATCCAGCAAAATATAGTTTTGTATTGGATAGGTAGAAGCCATATCACCGTGTGTTGCAATTACTGTACCCATATAGGCGCTATGGGAATTTTTAATTAATTGGTTTACCCTTGTCAAAAACAAATCCCAAGTATCACTTTGGACACCTGAATATTGCCCTCCCATAGCTTCTAATGAGCCAGAAAAGCCAATAGAATGTGAATAGTTATTCGCATTATCCTTAAAGTGGTTCTCAAAAAACCGTACAGTGATGCCTTCCTGTTTATAGTTTTTAAAATAATCATCTACAATTTTGAACACGGCTGCTTCGTTCTGGGGTTCTACACTAAAATTATAATAGGTGAAATAGAACTCTTGCGCATGTATTGAAAAGGCAAGAAATAGCATGGAACAGAGAATCAAGTTTTTCATAATTGCATTTTTTAAATTAATAATAGTATTAAATAAAAATATTTTAGGCAGAATTAACAACCCAACTAGGACGAATAACCGTGATTAATGTCCGTAGAGGGTTAATTATTGATCAAACTATGACCTTACCAAAGTAATTTTGGCAATGTCATAGTTGTCCTTGGTATCTTATGGGATACTTAGCTAAAGAAGGTTAGATTTTTATAAGCCCGGGAACTACCGAGTTAACTGCATAAATAAGCCTGCCTCTTAGACCTATTTTAACAATATGATTGAAGGTGCTAATGGGCAATTTGCTAATTATTTCACGAGCCAATCGAACTTTCTTGCCGGGCCCTCTCAAACGGAACTGGGTTGCTTGGGTAGGGCCATACATTAACTGTAACCATAATTTAGGCCTAAGAAAAAAGGTCTTGGTCAAAGGAGGGTAACACCCTATTATTTTAGCCAATCCATTCATGTACCAATGGTAATCGACCAAGCTCCGAATTCGTATTGCATTTTCTTCAAACTGTTCTTTATAATGGGCCATGTCTTCTTCCGCGATTCTTGCCATGTCTTTTGGAAGAGGCAAGTTTAATTCCTTGGCAAAAATAAGGGCGCAATAACGCGATTGCATTTCCATAATGGGAAACTGACTGCCAAAAGCTGGGCGTGCCCAACCTACCCAAGCAAGTCGGTCTCCGTAATCAGGGTGAAACATATGTTTATACATTTTGCGGGGATCAGATTCTCGTAGTTCTTCGGGCATAAAATTTGCTCGATTGCAATAACCAGTACTAAACACAACCATGTCTATATCGTCCAATGTTTTTCCGCAAGAAGTCTTTAATCTTTTTCCTTCCTCTTCAATACGTACAATATCCCCAACCACTTGGCATCCATGATAGGCTATTGCTTTAGGTAATGACAAGGTCTTGGTGCCATATATTCCCCAAATGCCAAATGGTGCTTTTACCTTATCATTGAGGTCTGCTAACGCATCAAATACAGGGTCTTTTCGCGCTCGTTCAAGTTTTAAAACAAAGGGGCTCAATTTTTTTCCAAACTCCCTGGGAAGATCCCAAATTCCCCTATGGGTAGAGACATCGGCAGCATGTCCACCACGTTCACGCGGTACTATCCATCCTGTAGACTCCCTAAGGCTTACCCAACATTCTTGGGCAACCTCGGATATTTCTAAAGCAACATCGGAAGCCGATTCCCCTCCACCAACAACAAGCACTCTTTTACCTTTAAAACCGTTGGCATTTTTGTAATCACAGGAGTGCGAATAGGATATTGCGGATAGTTTATCACGCCATTTCGGGTATTTTGGAATATTGTTATTGCCAATGGCCAAAACCAAGCGTCGACATTGTAATGAC
>JAGLKG010000571.1 GCA_023141835.1 Maribacter sp.
GCATTGGGAACATCAACAAAGTTTATTTGGGTGTATTGGGCATTTGAGGGTTTTGAAAATTGGAAGGAAGGAGGAACTGCCTTTATCCATGGTGTAAAGTATTCCTCTACCAATTTTTGCACATTGTCAAATTCAACATCTCCAATAACGACCAAATAAGCATTGGCGGGGACAAAATAGTCCTCATAAAATTGAACAACATCCGAAAGGGAAACATTATTTACCGTTTCTTCCGTAGTGAATTCGCCATAAGGGTGACTGGTACCATAGGCCAATGCGCTTTGAACCCTACTTGAAATGGCTGAAACATCCTTTTCCTGGGCTTTTAAAGCGGTAAGTAGTTTTTGCTTCTCTTTATCAAATTCGACTTCAGTGAAATTTGGATTGATCGCCGCATCTGCCATTAACTCTAATATTCTAGGAAAATATTTGGACAATGAACTGGCAAAAGCGCTTTGGGAACCAAAACTTATTCGTGCCCCTAGAAAATCGACCTCTTCATTAAAATCGTCCTTAGGGATTGTCTTTGAGCCATTTCCCAAAAGACTAGCCTCTAGGCTTGATACACCAGCTTTGTTGCCTTCAAGGATAGGAGGGTTATCTATTAAAAGTTGAATAGAAACCCTAGGGAGTTTGTGGTTTTCGACCACTAAGACTTTTAGTCCGTTTTTCAATTCAAAACGTTGCGGTTCCTGTAAGTTTATTTGTGGGGCGGGCCCTGGTTTGGGCATCTGGGTTCTATCAATCTGTGCCTGTAAATTCAAGGCAATAATGCCAAAGATCAAGGTTATATAGTATTTCTTCATGGCTTTTAGTTTTCAGTTGCTTCTTGGGGTAAGTATTCTAGTTCAACACGCTGGCTTGGCTTCAAATATTTATTGGCCACAACCGTAATTTCTTCCCTAGTTATAGTTCTGTAAATGTCTATTTCATTATTGATTAGGCTGGTATCATCATATAACATATAATATCTGGCTAGCGAATTGGCGATACCCGAAACACTGCTATTTGAGTTTACAAAAAGGTTTTCAAATTTATTCTGTAATTTTTGATAATCCTTTTCGGTTATTGGCTCTGACTGAAGTTTTACAATTTCTGCATCGATCTCCGTTTTAATATCGTTCAACGAGGTTTCTCCTACCGGAAGGGCACCCACTACATAAGCCCCGTAATCTTCTTGGGAACCATTGAAAGCAAAGACCTGAAGTGCTTTTTTCTTTTCGTCCACCAGCTTTTTATAGAGTTTAGAGCTTTTACCATCGCTCAAATAGGTCGATATCATGTCTAGTACGTAAGCATCTCTCTCCGTTTGGGCTGGGGTGCGGTACCCCATCAAGATTGCGGGAATCTGTATGTTTGAATCGTGATATTTTGTCTTAATGGTCGAAGTTATTGGGTCTTCAATAAAAGTGCTGCGTTGAATATCCTCTCCTTTGGGAATGGGCCCAAAATAATCCATGATCATTTTTTTGGTGGTATCAATGTCTATATCGCCCGCTACTACCAAAACAGCATTATTGGGCACATAGTACTTTTTATTGAATTCCTTAAAATCGTCCAAAGAGGCACTGGCCAAATGTTCAAGGGAACCTATGGTTTGCCAACGATATGGATGTTTTTTGAATAAGCTGATGAACATTTGTTCCCTCCATCTTCCATATGGGGCATTGTCGTAACGCATTCTTCGTTCTTCCTGTACCACCTCGCTTTGTGTGTCCACACCAATTTTATTGATAATTGGATGCATTAGGCGTTCAGACTCCAGCCAAAGGCCCAATTCCAAATTGTTCGAGGGAAAGACCTCGTAGTAGTACGTCCTGTCCTGTGTAGTATTGGCATTGTTCTGGCCCCCATTTGAGGAAACTATTTTAAACCACTCGCCCCGTTCAATATTTTTGGTGCCTTCGAACAATAAATGCTCAAAAAAGTGGGCGAATCCGGTTTTTTCCGGATTCTCGTCTTTGGCACCAACATGGTACATGACCGAGGTTGTCACCACAGGGGCCTTGTTGTCTTGATGTAAAATTACATGAAGGCCATTGTCAAGATCGTATTCCTCATAGGGAACCTCCTGGGCATTCATGGCGGACATCGTTAAAAATGTCAGAATTGCATAAAGTGGTTTTAGGTTCATTCTTACAGGTGTTAGATTAGATATTTAGTAGCAAATTGGTATGAATATGAACAAAAATGTTACACGAATATAATTTTTTCATCAAATTAGAAGCGAAACACCATTCTCTTTAACAAGAATTTAAGCCAGAATCCATTAAAATTATGTAATTTAAAGGGGAAATTTGAAATTTAGGTCCGATGAAACAGTTTGCAATACCGATTCGATTTGGAATAGCAACCAGCGGTGCTCTAATCACCTATTTTCTGGTTCTCTCATTGTTCAATCTACATATTAATGTATTCTATAGCCTGTTCAATACCATAATCACTGGTTTTGGTATTTATGAGGCCATAAAGTTTTTACGATTAAAGGAGAAAGAAAGTTTCAATTATGGCAAGGGATTTATTGCGGGTATGGTAACTGGTACGATTGCTACTTTGTTGTTCACGATTTTCTTCGCTTTTTATGCCACAGAACTTAATACGGAATTCCTTAACGAGCTCTCAAGCGCCTGGGCAAAGGATTACAATAATTTTCAAGCCATTGTGTTTTTTACTGTTGCCATAATGGGGTTCACCACATCATTGGTATTGACACTATCTTTTATGCAATTATTCAAATTAAGCAATAATCCCAGAAAGCAAGAATTAAGCTAGCGTACTTTACTCCATTCCTAGGGGAACTTTTATTTTTAAAATCTCTTGTACATTAATGATTTAGCAGTATATTTGCACCCGCCTATTGAGAAAATAGGAGGTAAATTAAACTAAATATATACGCTATGTATGCAATTGTAGAGATGGCAGGGCAGCAATTTAAGGTTGCGAAAGACCAAAAAGTATATGTTCACCGTTTACAGACTGAAGAAGGTAAAAAGGTAACTTTTGACAATGTACTTCTTTTAGATGACGGTAAGAATGTTACTGTTGGCGCCCCAGCTATAGACGGAGCCGCTGTTGAGGCAAAAGTCATAAAGCACCTTAAAGGTGATAAAGTTATAGTCTTTAAAAAGAAAAGACGTAAGGGTTATGCGGTTAAAAATGGTCATCGTCAGTCCTTGACTGAGATTGTTGTTGAAGGCATTGTTACTAAAGGTGCCAAGAAAGCTGCACCGGCCAAAGCCAAGGCAGAGGCAAA
>JAGLKG010000572.1 GCA_023141835.1 Maribacter sp.
AATACCTTGGTCATAGTAACTTCTGATCATGAAACAGGCGGATTTACCTTGTCTGCAAAAAAGAAGAAAAGAGAAGACGGAACTGAGTATAGTGATTATAGTGAAGCTGGGATGACATTTTCAAATGGAGGGCATTCTGCTACTTTAATACCTGTATTTGCTTTTGGTCCTGGATCGGAAGAGTTCGTAGGCGTTTACGAGAATAATGACATTTTTGAAAAAATATTGAAAGTTACAAAATGGAGGGGGCAAGATTAAATGTGTTATGAATACTGGGGCTAATAAAGAACGTAGTCAAGGCCAAAGTTCAAATAACCGATATAAATGAAAAACCCCAAGTATGTAATATTTACCCCTGATGAAAAATATGTGGTGGAGTACCTCTTAAGGCAGCTTATTTTAAGCGAGAGCATAACAGAAGCTTTAACATTCGATAACCAGGAATCAGCTATCGGGTTTAAAAAAATGCTAGTTCAAAATTGCAATTTAGAATGTTCGGTAAACACCTACATAGAGTAATGGTTCTGATTCTTAAAAAAGAAACTGGGAACCAAGGTGTTTAAAAAATACGGGCAATCTGGATAGTATTGGCATTGGAGATTTGGCGTGTACGGACACAACCTTTTGAAAAGATCAACATCTTGTTCAGACAATGGTGATTAAAGATGAAGACAGGACTATTCCGAATTTTCGCAACTGCCCTTTTTATCGTATCCTGTTCCAAGGATGATATCAATGATGATATCAAGAACGACCACAATGGGGTCCTTTTGTTACAAGTGGATTATCTAGAGAATAGCTTTGAGGCTGGTAAAGAACTAACCTTTTTAGATTCCACTTTGACCTTTACGATTGAAAAGGAATATGACCCACCTGGAGATTTTGGAAATATAAAACTCATTTACAAAGAATTGCAAGAGACCTTATTCGACGGGACCATTATTTGGTTGGGTCTGGGGGAGATGAATTTTCCTTCTAACCTAAAACCAGCCACTCAATTCGATGTTGTCCTAACACAAGATTTTGTGATGCCAAGTGCAGGGTTTGAGGATGTATTTAATCCCGGAAACCAGACTTATGATTACGAAGAGGTCTGGCAATCCGTACAAAATTTGGTTAAAGTTAGGGCATACCTCAAGTCGAATCCGAATAGTTCTGTAAAACTGTTTCTATATACACCTAGTGTAGGTATAGGGAATCCGGCAGATTGGGATTGGATAATTTTTGTAAAAAATTGAGATTGTCTGAACCAAAAAAGTTTAAATAAAGGATGAGAAAAATTTTAAGGCTTCTTTTGCCATTAACATTAACCATTGCAGCTTGTGAAAAATCTGATATTGCGGAAAATACCCCAAATTGTATAATAGAAAAAATTGAAACCTTAAAAAAGAATTCAATTTGTAATGATCCAAGTGTAAAGGAGTATAACTTTCAAATGAAAGTAGTTTATGTAATTGGACAGGGGTCATGTGGAGCAGACATAAGTGCAGGGGTATTTGATAATGATTGTAATGGAATAGGAGAACTTGGTGGGATTACAGGAAATACCATAATTAATGGGGAGGAATTTTCCAATGCAGAATTTATTAGGTTAATTTGGAAAAAATGAAACAGAACTTAATCGGGTATCCAATAAAAAGCTTCGTCCCTAGTTTCTTGTAATTATTGAGCAACACAAAGAGAATTTACCCATTTTGATACGTGAAAGTTTTCATGAAAAAAAGGATGTTATTACTATTTCTTGTTCTTGTAACCGTTTCTTGTGGTTCGGATCATTCCACGGGAATTGTTAATATGGATATGGTTGGAAAGTGGAAATGGGTATCCACAGATGGGGGATTTGATCTTGATATTCATGCAACTCCTGAAAATACAGGGAAATCATACGAGCTTGAATTAAAGAAAGATTATGAGTACGTGCTTTCTGAAAACAAGACTCAAATACGCAAAGGAACCTATAATTTAATTCTAAAAAAGTCAGTGCATTCTGGGAAAACGGAAAGATTCATACAACATATTTTTGAGACGTATTCACAACCGGTCGTATTGAATGGAAGGATTCAGATTATCTCTAAAAACGAATTTATTATTTCGGAAAATAAGTATGATGGAATTGGTAGTGGTTTCAAAAGAATTGAATAAAACCAGAAACCACATGATAATCCATCTTGTGTAACAGATTTAATATTTAAAGGGGCCTTGTAAAATTGAAAATTCGAATAAACGATACACCAAGACTTTCAATAATTCGTTTGTAACCATAAAAATATTGCAAGCATATCACGAGGTCATGGAATACAGAGAAAAAATAAAACCTTACATGAAATACATGTATGTCAGTTTAGGCATACTTTGTTCCGCCTGTGGTACAAGTACATTGGAAATAACCACAAAAGATAATTATGAGGTAGCGTACTTTCCAGATGGTTCCACGGTATATCTAAATCACAACAGTACAATCAAGTATGACCAAGAGTTTGATCCTAGAATTATTGAACTGAATGGAGAAGCTTTCTTTACTGTTACAACTGATGAATCAACATTTTTGGTGACCACTCAATTTGGTGACATTGAAGTGTTAGGGACAGAATTTAATGTAAAAACGGCCGCAAACCAGGTGGAAGTTGATGTTAAAAGCGGACTTGTAGAGCTAAAAACTGAATATAACAAAAGTAAGGTTAAAAAAGGAGTGAAGGCTGTTTATAAAGAAGATGATAAAATCGTACAACAGATGACATCCAATAAAGAATTCAGAAAATGGACTCGATCATTAAAAAGAGAATTCAAAAAACTGGGGAAGGATATAAGACCGCTGCTTAAAAACATGGATAAGGAATCAAAAAAAGCTAGCCAAGAAATCAGTAAGGAGTTTAAAAAACCGAAAGACTAGGTGGCGAAGAATGTCGTTGTCTTAGGACTCTGAAACTCAAAAAAAGAGTATTTGCAAAACACCTCCAAGGTTGCTTTCGAGGAGAATCCAAGAAATCAATCCCGACCAGCACGCCATTTGGCGGATATAGACCACAAAAGTCTTTTTTGATATAAAAACATCGAGGAAAACACTTAAAAAGAGGCCTAATCCTGCGCCTCAAATCCTCACTTTAATAGAGTCATCGATATCGTCTTAATGGACTGTTAAAGAAAATATTACAAGGAAATTTTGACATTTTTTTTGTACCTTCTGATGCTTGTTTTGAACGTTCACCTAGGTTCGGAACAATCAAACCCGTATATATATACGGGTTTGGAGCCAGTACTGGAGTAGATGTTACGATTAATGCCCTAATTATAGAAAATGGTGGGCGGGCAAAGTCTAGCCACCCCAATAGCCGTCATGTATTCTTAGGTTTATCAATTTTGATTTCTAAATACTTAGCAGTACATTTATAATTAGTCAGAATAAAAACAAAACAATTTTTATGGCATTAATATCACTTAAAGTAAATGGTAAGGCCTACCAGATAGAGGCTGAGGATGACATTCCTTTATTATGGGCACTCCGCGATCATGTTGGATTAGTGGGAGCCAAGTATGGATGTGGCATTGCACAGTGCGGTTCCTGTACAGTGCTTGTTAACGGCGTGGCAACACGCTCATGCGTAATGCCCGCGAAGTCTTTGGTCGATGCGGAAATTATCACTATCGAAGGATTGGCTGAAAATAGCGGTAAGTCCCTTCAAGACGCCTGGGTAGAACACGATACACCACAATGCGGCTACTGTCAGGCTGGACAGATTATTTCGGCGGCAGGATTGCTGAAATCAAACCCCAACCCGACAGATGAGGAAATTGACACTGCAATGAAGGGAAATATCTGTCGTTGTGGGTCTTATGTTCGAATCAAAGCGGCTATTAAGACGGCCATTAAGAAAGGAGGGGTTATCGCATGACAAAGATAAATCTAAGCAGAAGAGGCTTTATAAAAGTTACAGGACTTGCA
>JAGLKG010000573.1 GCA_023141835.1 Maribacter sp.
TACGGTTCAAACAAAACTGGAACAAATTCCATTATTGGTCAAAGATGGGGCTATTATACCCATGATATCCGATAGCTCTCAAAACATCCCACCCATTGAGGCCAGGCATTACGGGACTAAGGAAAATACGTATACCTTGTATAATGATGATGGGGAAAGCTATGATTATGAAAAAGGTCAATATTCATTGACCGAACTAAAAGTAGAAAAAAGAAAAAATGGCAAGTTGATTGGCACATCTAAACCTACAAAAAACAATAAATTCAATTATGGCGAAATCACCTGGCGATGGATGACCCATTGAACCGCACATGAGACATGGCCTTAAACCGAAGTTTGGTTGTTCTCACAAATCTTAAAGGGCGAATTATATGATACTACTAAAAAAGATCGTTTTTCTGTTAGTTGTTGGACTTGCTGGAGTACTTTCTGCCCAGGATTCACGTCCCAATATTATTTTTATTCTCACAGACGACCAACGTTGGGATGCAATCGGTTATTCCGGAAATACCATTATTCAGACCCCGGAAATGGACAAATTGGCCAAAGATGGCACTTATTTTAAAAATGCCTTTGTCACAACGCCTATTTGCGCAGCAAGTAGGGCCAGTATAATGACTGGTCTCTACGAACGCAAACATGATTATACATTTCGACAGCCACCATTAAGAAATAAATTTATTGATAAAAGCTATTTTTCGCTTCTAAAAAAAGCGGGGTATTATAATGGATTTCTTGGGAAATTCGGGGTTAAATTCGAAGACCATAGAGATACTACCCTATTTGACGTATACAAACCCGAAAATCAGGGAGGGTATTTCCGCCTGACCCATGGAAGTACAAAACACGAACATTTGACAGATCTCATGGGTGCCAATGCCATTGATTTTATTAAGAATGCACCGGATGGCAAACCTTTCGCCCTATCTATTAGCTTTAACGCACCCCATGCTGCTGACAGTTCTCCAGAACAATATGTATGGCCTGTTGCCTTGGATACCATGTATCAGAATGTAACCATTCCCCCACCACTATTAGGTGATGATGATTCCTTCGGAAAGCTTCCTAAGCTTGTTAGGGAAGGGTTTAATCGCTCCCGTTGGAAATGGCGTTATGATAGCCCGGAAAAATATCAGAAAATGGTCAAGGGATACTATCGTATGATCAGTGGTGTTGATAGGGTGATAGGAAGAATACGTGCAACCTTAGATCAGGAGGGTCTTTCGCAGCATACAATACTAATACTTATTGGCGATAACGGATATTTTATTGGAGAAAGACAAATGGCCGGTAAATGGTTGATGTATGAGCCTTCTCTACGTGTGCCGTTGATCATATATAATCCAAAAGACAAAGGAGGGAAGACCATAGATGATTTGGTATTGAATGTGGACGTGCCCTCTACTTTACTGGAATTTGCCAATATTGAAATTCCAGACACCTATCAAGGAAAAAGCCTTGTCGGATATACACATGGTGAAGATAACAAGGTTAGTAAAAGGGATTATTTTTTATGCGAACATCTATGGGATTTTAAACCAATACCTGCCAGTGAAGGAATCCGTTCAGAAAAATATAAATACTTTAGATATCTTCATGACCCCACCCTTGAAGAACTCTATGATCTGGAGAATGACCCTGGAGAAGAGAATAACTTGGTGGGCATAAAAGAATTCGAAAAAATCTTGCAGGAACTTAGGAATACATGTGAAGAATCAATCAAAAAACTGTCCAAATAGCAATTATCAACAATTTAAATGGGAACAAAACTATTTTTTGCCGCTATTATTTTAGCTACTCTAGTTTCTTCATGTAATTCTGAACAAAAGAGAAAACATCTGTTTATACTTTCGGGGCAGTCGAATATGCAAGGTTTAAGGCTAGAAGAATCGTTCACTCCAAGCTTAGAGGCCGAATTTGGAGCGGAAAACATTATTGTTGTAAAGGATGCCAAAGGCGGGCAACCCATAAGACGCTGGTATCAGAATTGGAGGCCATTACTTGGGGATGAACCCAAGGCACAACCTGATCTGTATGATTCCTTGATGGCTAAGACCTTCCCTGAAATTGAAGAAAAGAAAATAGCATCTGTAACGTTTATTTGGATGCAAGGTGAACGTGATGCCCGGGAAAAACATGGTGAG
>JAGLKG010000574.1 GCA_023141835.1 Maribacter sp.
CCTGGAATGAGAGCGAAAGGTATATTCTGGGTCTTGAAATTGATAGGATTGACCGCATGCCCAAACCTGAAGAGGCTGCTAAGGTGTTTGTCATAGATACCGAAAAGGACAATGAGATTGTTTATTTGGATCAAACCAATGCATGGAATCCGCAGCAGGGAACCATGTTCTTTTGGAATCCAAATGCTGCCGAAACCCAGTTCTTTTTCAACGACCTTGATCTTGAAACAGGAAAAGTTTATACGGTCCTCTATGATATAGAAAAGAAAAAGCGAATCAAAGAATACCGTTATGAGGTCACCCCTATCGGCAATGGTGGTGTCGCGTGGGACGGCTCTTTTTTCATGGGTATCAATTATGGAAGACTCGCCCGACTTCGCGCCGTTACGGGTTATCCTGGTGCAATCGACTGGTCAAAGGATGAACCAGCACCCCAGAATGATGGGATATTTAAAATAGATATTAAGACCGGAGAAAAAGAGTTGCTGGTATCCTACCTCCAGATGCAAGATGAGATAAGAAAAAGCAATAGTGATTTTGAGAATACCGGTCTCTTTATTAACCACACCCTTTTGAATAGGGACGCCACCCACCTTTACTTTTTTGCTCGGGAAGGGTGGAAAAAGGGAGGAAACAAAATAAACATCGCATTTAGCGTTAACCTCGATGGAAGTAATCTAAAGAGACACCAGCAGCATATAGGAGGTCATCCTGAATGGGCAGAAGACAATTTGATGATCGGTCGAGAAGGAAAAAAACAGATTTTGTATGATGTGGATCAAGCCAAGGTTGTTGGACAATTAGGAACGCCAGAATTGTTTCCAAATCCTGAGGGCGACATTTCGCTTTCCCCTGACGGAAATTGGTTTGTTAATGGATACAAGGTGGAGCGCCCAGAGGGCAATAAAAATTACTATGCGGTGCTTCGTCGAAGTGACAGTAATTTTGTGCGTAGCAAAGGGATAGACAAAGGATCATTTAGTGGCAACATTCGTATTGACCCAGCCCCACGCTGGAACAGGAGCAATGATGCAATTCTTGTACCCGGGATCGCCGAAAACAAAACGCGGCAAATGTTCGTGATTCGGGTGGTTCCTGATGGTGAATAGTTGGTATTCAAGGTCGCGGATAAGTTATAGATGTTATTATGGATTAAAATATAATAACAGATATAGAATTAATTCTTCAAGGGAACTTTAATCAAGGTGAAAAAATACGGTTGCATGAAATTTTGTGGACCTATTCATATTGGTTCTTATAGTATTTCAAAACAGGCTCTTAAAAAAATGTTTCTTCTACCATGATGCACAGCGCATGATATATGGGTAAATGATATTCCTGTACATGAGCCGTCAATGTTGAAGGCACACAGATAGCTACGTCACAGTAGGTTTTCATTGCACCTCCATTTTCCCCGATTAACCCAATCACCTTCATTCCTTTTGCCTTGGCTGTAATGCAAGCATCTACAACATTCTGGGAATTACCAGAGGTACTGATTCCTAACAAAACATCATTTTTTCTTCCGTAACCTGCCACTTGCTGTGCAAAAATAAAATCTCCACCTATATCGTTCGAAATTGCCGAGACCAATCCGTTATGTGCACTCAGGGAAATGGCTGATAATCCATTTTCCAATTTAGCTGATAGCAACTGCCCTCTGTCATTGGATATTTCTTTTAGACTGGCTGAAAAATCTATGGATATTGGGCGTTTTTTAGAAAAACTCTTCATTAATTCCCCGACAATATGATCGGAATCCGAAGAGCTGCCCCCATTTCCGCAGACCAATAATTTGCCATCGTTTTTATAGGATTCAATTAATATTTCTCCTGCTTCTCGTATTTGATTCTTGCAGATTTCGAGAGGTGGATATCGATCTAACAATTCTTCCAATATTTTATTTGTTTCCATAGCTACAACTTATGTCAATTCTTAATATATTTTTTATCGCCATTGCATCAAGGCACTATTGAGAGATTCCTCAATACGGTATTGGGGGTTATGAAAATGGATCAGGCCATGACCGGGTAACATCATATCCATTTCAACTTTTGCAAATCGTTTTAACGAATCGATATAGACCATTTTATTGAAGTCAATAGATCCATCCCATCCAAAATCACCTCCCAATATAGTGCCAATGATATCCCCACTAACCACTATGCGTTTTTGCTCATGCGCAAACCCAAAGGCAGTACACCCCATGGAATGACCTGGAAAGTGCATCACTTTAAACTCAATGTCCAGTAACTGGAGGGTCTCTCCATCTTTAACGACCTGATCTACCTTGCAAGGCCTAAATTTCTTGTGATAAAGATACCCGCAACATCGTTCATCTCCTTTTGAAATGGCTTCGGCGGTTTCTTCTATGGCAATCATTTCAACGCCCTGTTGCTTCAAAATATGTGCACCTCCGGCATGGTCAAAATGGGGGTGGGTAAGTAGGCAATATTTAATGTCCTTTGAGGACATTCCCCAATATTCCATATTCTCAAAAATTTGATCCATTGTGTCACCACATCCGCAATCAAACATAATCAACCCTTTGGGCGTTTTTAGAATGTAGGAGTTCCCATCATTCCATAAGGCACCCGGAATATCATAAGTTATCCCGTTTAGATCACCACCCACCTGATATAAATTCTTCAATATTTGCATGATATGCTATTTCCCAATTGAACTATTTTCTATATTTTAGAACTAAAGATGAGTTCTTATTGTAAAGCCACTCCCAGAGCTGCATAGTCTCCTATCTTATCACCCAATTTTGCAGGTAAAATTTTGCAAACATTAAGGGCTTCGGGGATTGCTTCCTTCTTTAGGACCGTTTCAACCAATGGCTTTAATAATTTTTCATTGCGAGCGTAAATACTGCCGATTACAATACATTCAGGATTAAGGATGTCAATCAATATCGCAATCCCTTTCCCCAGATATTCTGCTGATATCCTTACAATTTCATGCGCCACTTCATCTCCCAAATTTGCAGCTTCAAAAACAGTCTTGGCCGTTATTTTATCAACATTTTCC
>JAGLKG010000575.1 GCA_023141835.1 Maribacter sp.
TATTTTTAGACAATAATAGCAGTCATGAAACAGGTAGTCGCCTGAATATCAACATATATATTTTTCTCCTTACTTGAAATTAATTGCAAATATTCACAGATGCGACAGAACCTTAAAAAGTGGTCCAATAAAACGGCGATTAAAGAATCGAAATGAAGAAGGAAGTTGAAGTACAAGAGAAATATCTTGCTTATCAGAAAAAGTTACATGTTTAAAATTAGCCAAGAATCTAAAAAGCAGTAGAGAAGTATATGAAATCTTTGGCATTAGTAAATCAACTTTCTACAGCTGGAAAAAGAAGTATGATAAATTATGGAGAACTAGGTTTAATTAGTGTACCCCTTTCTTCCTTTGGGGACGATGCATCCTTGGTAGGAGCACTCTCTTTGATATTAAATGAGGTATTCCAATTTGAATTGGATAAATAAATTTATATTGCGGTTATGTACGCTCGTGGTGGGCTTGAATTTCACTAGTATACTTTTACACTATATGAAAGTTTTGTTTTTTACAAAACACCGATGAGTTTAAATAATTTAGAGCTTTTAAAGTAATTGCTGGCAAAGTGGTTCATTAATTAATTCCATAGGGTATGAAATATACATTCTACATCCTTATTTTCCTTGTGTTCATATCTCCTCTAGGGGCACAGCACTTGTATCAACTTCCAAAACCGCTAAAAAAGAAGTCGGAAATAAACAGCATCATAGGCAACATAGGCAACAAGACCCCTTCGAGGCAACTCAATATTCTTTGGGTCTATGGCTATGACAAACATCATATTGCTGGGGCACACGATTATGTCAAAGTAAAAAACCTGATGATAGGACTTTTATCAAAAGTTCCGGATATAGGTACAGAAGAAGCTTTTGGTTTCCCCACCGATGAGCAATTTAAAAGGGCGGATTTGATAGTGATGTATCTACACCTGCCCCAACTTAAGAAAAAACAATTCACTACATTAAAAAAATTCGTAGCCAAAGGTGGAGGTCTTGTTACACTCCATGAGACGGCAATTATGCGACCAGCATCAAAGGGTAAGCGACTAGCAGAGTGTTTGGGATTGGCCTGGAATGAAGGAACCTCTAAATGGGGCGCAATTTTTGACAGGATCAATGTTGATAATCAGCATCCCGTTTTCAATGGATTTCCAGGGAAAATAACCATTCTTGATGAATTCTATTGGGATCTGTTTCAAGAAGAAGACACCAAGATTCTGGGTTCTGTCAGGACCGGCCCCACTGAAGATAGCAATGGCCCTATACCATTGAGTGAGCTTTCAAAGGAAGAGTCACCGGTGTTTTGGACTTATTCCATAGACAAAGGTAAGGTGTTTGGAACCACAACTGGCCATCATACTTTTACCTATTACGACCCGGAGTTTCGAATTATTCTTTTTCGGGCTATGGCTTGGGTCATCGACGAGAAACCGGATCCTTTCATGCCTTTGGTGTTTGAAGGAATTACCAAGGGTGAAAAAGTCGGGATTGAAGAGGACCTAAGAGGTTGGGAAGGAAAAATTCGTGAATGACCTAACAGGAAACCTATCTGGACTTCAGAATATGCTTCTAGGATGAAATATGTTTATGATAACTTTTGTTGGTTCTGTCGCATCTAGATAAGAAGATCTAAACAATTACATTTGTAAGCAAAAAAAGAAATGTTCAAAGGCCA
>JAGLKG010000576.1 GCA_023141835.1 Maribacter sp.
ATGATCGTAGAACATGGGGTATGGATCTCCCAAAACGGGGAAGACTTTAGAATGCTTGAAAATGTAAAAAATGATTGGATGGAAAAAATCCGTCCGGTACTCGAATCTTTTGTAGATAGAACCCCAGGTAGTTTTATCGAGGAGAAGGATTATTCCCTGGCCTGGCATTATCGCAAAACGGACCCTGATTTTGGAAACCTCAGGGCCAATGAACTGAACACTGTTTTGACCAGTCTGATCGCCAATGATGATCTTAGTGTTCTCAACGGCAACAAGGTTATGGAAATCAAAAGTAGCAACGTAAATAAAGGGCGCGCTACGCTCCGTGTACTGGGAGAGGGTGATTATGATTTTGTCTTTGCCATTGGTGACGATTGGACCGACGAATTCATGTTCCAGGAGCTTCCTGAAAGCACGGTATCCGTTAAAGTAGGCAGGCAAAAAACCTTGGCCAAGTTTTATGTGGAAAACAAAAAAATGGTAAGGGACCTTTTAAAACGATTTTTGGTTTGATAGCGGTAAAGCCCAAACCCTATATTTTACCCGTCATCATTCTATCACAATTTGCGTGCACTTCCCTATGGTTCGCGGGTAATGCCATTATAAATGACCTAACCGAACAAACGGGCTTGGGTATAGAAATTATTGGCTATGTACTGTCTTCCGTTCAATTGGGGTTTATTGTGGGCACCCTTACTTTTGCCTTATTGATGATCGCCGATCGGTTTTCGCCCTCTAGGGTCTTCCTATTGTCGGCCCTATTGGCTGCCCTTTGTAATGCCGTACTACTCGTTGAAAACATGACCGTATTGCTTTTGGTCCTTACGCGCTTTGGTACCGGATTTTTCTTGGCAGGGATTTATCCGGTGGGCATGAAAATAGCGGCAGACTATTATGAAAAAGGGCTGGGCAAAGCCTTGGGTTATTTGGTGGGCGCATTGGTCTTGGGCACGGCTTTCCCGTATTTAATCAACGGATCGCAATTGGGGACTGATTATACGCTGGTTATTCTGACCACCTCGACCTTGACCCTATTTGGAGGTTTGTTGTTATGGGTTTTGGTTCCAAACGGTCCCTACAGAAAACCAAGTACCCAGTTACAATTAAAAGCCGGAGTTTCTCTTTTTAAAATTGCCGGGTTTAGGAGTGCTGCCTTTGGCTATTTTGGCCATATGTGGGAACTCTACGCTTTTTGGGCATTTACCCCAATTGCACTAGGTGTTTTTAATACGACCCAAAACGAAAACATATCCGTCCCCTTATGGACCTTTGTCATTATAGGTCTTGGTGGCATATCCTGTATGTTGGGGGGTTATTTTTCACAACGATCGGGAAGTAAGAAAGTGGCCTTGGTTGCTTTGATCACTTCTGGACTTTTCTGTTTCCTCTCCCCGCTTTTATTTCAACTCCCCGTACTCTTTTTTTTGACGGTATGGTGTATTTGGGGTATGGCTGTAACTGCAGATTCGCCACAGTTCTCCACCTTAGTGGCCAAGGCCGTACCTACTGAACTCAAAGGTACAGCACTCACCTTGGTCAACTGCATAGGCTTCGCCATCAGTATCGTCAGTATTCAATTGCTGTTGGTACTGGTTGAACAGATCCCCTCCTCTACCCTCTTTCTACTGCTGGGCATTGGTCCCATCTTGGGGGTTCTAGGGTTACTCAAAAACGGGTCTTAACATTTTTTTATGAACCCATGGATTCATATAAACGTACATTGAAAACTTAAATGACTACCGATGAAAAAACTGTTGTTTGTTCCCCTCTTGTTCCTTTCGGCTTTGGCCCTGTCCCAAACGGATTCCCGCATATACGACATTATCGATGCCGTGTCTGCGGAGCGTATTGAGGCCGATATAACTACTTTGGCCAATTTTGGCACACGTCATACCCTGAGCGATACCCTATCAAAGACACGCGGTATTGGTGC
>JAGLKG010000577.1 GCA_023141835.1 Maribacter sp.
TGCCTTATGTGATTGAAAAACAAGTTCGTGCAGAGAATCTTGTCCAAGCCATACTAATTGATACAGCTGATTTTTCAGGTACTGTCGACATTTCAGGTAAAATAGAAAAAAGCATTGCAAAAGGGGTAAAAAAGTATGGTGCTAACGAAGCACCTTTGGAGATACCGAAAATAGCGGATGGAAAAGCTTGGTTTTTAATGTTCGATTTAGGACAAGTTTTAAATGGCACCCCGACCCTAGAAATTCAAGGTTCATCTGGAACGGAAATAGAAATCGTCGGCGCCCCATTTATGATCAATGATAAGTTCACCTATAAAATTCTGGACTCTGAATATCGAGATAAAATAATTCTTTCAGGGGGAAAAGAGTTTTGGGAAGCCACCTATTTTAAACCTACCCGCTATTTAGGGATTATCGTCCATAATTCAGTGGCTCCGGTAAAACTATTTTCTATAGGCACGCATTATATGAAATATCCCTTTGAAAGAAAAGGCTCAATATCTTCAGAAGAAGCGCCCTGGATAAAGGAATATATGGAAGCTTCGGCCAAGACCATTGATGTATGCACCACGGATGCCTATACCGATAACTATCGCGAACGAAGGCAATATGCCCAGACCGGTTATTACGCAGCATTGGGCAATTACTATCTTTTCGGCGACACCGCTTTACAACGCCGCTATCTTTTGCAGACGGCCCAGGAACAAGAACCCAACGGAATTATACCTGCTTATGCACCAGCCGCCAGCGATGACTATATGGTCATTTTGGATTCCAATAGCCTTTGGATAGGCAGTTTACACAATTATTTCTTGTATTCTGGTGATTTCAAAACGGTTAAAGAACTACTACCTGCTGCCAAAAAACTGATGCAACTCTTGGATAGTTTTACCAATGATCTTGGAATGATAGACAATCCTCCCTACCCATATTGGTTAGACCATGCGCTTTTAGATCGCCGTGGCGCGAATTTCAATCTAAACGGACATTATTTAGGTGCTTTGGATGATTTTGCGGAACTTTTGGAATGGGTGAATAATTCTGAAAGCAAGACCTATACTATCAAGGCCGCCTTACTGCGCGAATCATTGCAAAAGAATTTATGGAACAATGAAAAACAACTTTTTGCCGATGCGCTTATTGATGGAAAGCAATCGCAAATGTTCAGTGAGCACGCTAACGCTACCGCGCTGGCCCTAAATATTGCAACCCGTGAACAGGCAGAAAAAATTGCCGAACAATTGCTCGTAAAGGACAATCATGATTATGTGAGGCGAGAATCCGGACTCATAATGGTAACACCGGCAATGTCATACTATTTGCATAAGGGATTATGTGATTATGGATACATCGACGAATCTTTCGAAATGTTTCGTTCACGTTTTGATAAAATGTTAGCTCCATACACCAACGGTACCCTTTGGGAAGAATGGCGATTGAATGGTATTGGGCGCTCAGGTAAATTGGAGATGGGCAGAACGCGGAGCGACGCCCAGACAGAAAGTGCCTTTCCTCCCGCCTTGTTTGCTGAATATCTTTTAGGAGTTTGGCCCACAAAACCTGGAATGAAAGAGGTAGAAATTACGCGTACGAAATCCATGATTCAACAATTGAAAGCTAATGTACCCTCTCCAGAAGGAAATTTATTTGTAAAATGGGATGTAGATCGAAAAGGAGCGAAATCACTACAAATAGATATTCCTGGCGAAATGAAAGTAAAACTCAACCTAAGTAGTTTGAAAACCGAAGATGGAAAACCGATTTCAGTAAATGGAAATAGTTTAAAACAAAATGTTGAGGAAAATCCATATTTGATTTTGTCAAACGGAAGCTATAGTATTCAATTTTGAAATAATAATAGTCATGTCCATAAAAAAGTATTTACAGTATTCATCGTTTCTATTCTCCTTTTACCTGTCAATAGAAACAAGAACAAAAAAAAGAAAAACCAGACCCATATCAGTAAATGCTGAAAGGGATCGAAATTGGCTTCCAAGGATTAATTAAAGAATAATGAAACATTAAAGACCACTAAATGAATAGAGCAATGAAGCAAACTAGAAATCTCGGCCTACTAACCTTTTATTTACTTCTCCTAACTGCATCCTGTAAGGACAAAGTGGTAGATAAAACAGAAACTGCCTCCACAGAAGTGACAAAACCAAATATCATTATCATTTATGCCGATGACTTGGGTTATGGAGAATTAGGAGTATACGGCGCTACAGAGTTAAAAACACCTAACTTAGACAAACTGGCCAATGGTGGAATGCGTTTCACCAATGGCTATGCATCTTCCGCAACTTGTACGCCTAGTCGGTATGCCTTGCTGACAGGCATATATCCTTGGCGAAATAAAAATGCGAAAATCCTTCCGGGAACGGCACCCTTGATTATTGATACCGCTCAAACCACGATTCCAAAAATGTTGAAAAAGCAAGGGTATCATACGGGAATAGTTGGAAAATGGCATCTAGGTTTAGGAAGCGGAAATGTAAATTGGAACGAACGCATCAGCCCGGGCCCTAACGAAGTTGGTTTCGACTACAGCCATATTTTGGCTGCAACACAGGATAGGGTTCCTACGGTTTATATCGAAGATGGCCATGTTGTAAATCTTGACCCAAACGACCCGATAGAAATCAATTACCAAGAGAATTTTGAGGGCGAACCGACTGGCTTGGAAAACCCGGAAATGCTCAAAATGAAATGGCACCACGGACACAACAATAGTATCGTAAACGGAATTCCCCGTATCGGATTCATGAAAGGGGGAGCGGCAGCCAAGTGGGTTGATGAAGATATGGCGGACTACTTTTTAGCGGACGCCCAAGCCTATGTCAAAAGACACAAAAACGAACCTTTTTTCTTGTATTATGCTTTGCAACAGCCCCATGTACCACGAACTCCGCATGCCCGTTTTGTGGGTTCTTCCGGAATGGGACCTAGAGGAGATGTTATTGTTGAAGCTGATTGGATGATTGGCGAATTTGTAAAAACCTTGGAAGCAGAAGGATTATTGGAAAACACCCTCATCGTGTTTTCAAGTGACAATGGCCCTGTTGTAAATGATGGTTACTATGATGATTCCGAAGAAAAATTAGGAAACCATAAACCTGCCGGTGCCCTTAGAGGAGGAAAATACAGTTTGTTCGAGGCGGGAACAAGGGTGCCCTTTTTCACCTATTGGAAAGGCAAAATCAGTCCCGGTGTATCCGATGCTATGGTCTCTCAATTGGATTTATTTTCTTCTCTTGCAGCTTTGGTCGACAGCGACGAAAATACTGCTGACAGTAAAGAACTATTGGATTTGTTCCTTGGAAAAAGTAACGATGGCCGCGATGAAATGGTTATCGAGGCTACTTCAAGAACTGCTTTTAGAAAAGGCGATTGGGCAATGATTCCACCTTATGAAGGACCTGCAATTAATAGGAACGTGAATATTGAATTGGCGAATGGGACTGACTACCAATTGTACAACCTGAAAGAAGATATTGGGCAGCAAAACAATCTCGCCAAAAGCAATCCTGAAAAACTTCAAGTAATGATTGCAGCGTACGAAGCAATTCGCGGAACTGAAAATACCCAAATACAACAACTCGAACTTAAATAAAACCTACATGACCAGCCTAGCTATTTTAATTGGATGTATCGTATTGCTTATCGTAGCGATTACGGTGTTGAAAGTGCATCCGATTCCGGCACTCTTGATTGCCGGTCTGATACTGGGGTTGGCGTCAGGAGGCTCTGTAGAAGCGGTAACGGAAAGTCTTTTAAGTGGATTTGGAAATACTTTAAAATGGATTGGCCTTGTCATTCTCTTCGGAACATTACTTGGTGAAATTCTTGCGGTAACTGGTGGTGCCGATGTCATTGCAAGTAGTATTATCAAGGTTTTTGGAATCAAGCGTTTGCCTTTGGCCATGGCGGTTATTGGGTTTTTGGTAGGTATTCCAGTTTTTGTTGATGTTGCTTACCTAACTTTATTGCCTACCGTTATCGCCTTATCTAAAAAGTCGGGGCACTCGGTTCTTGTTTTAGGTCTATCATTAGCAAGTAGTTTGACTGTCGCCCATGCACTGATTCCACCTACACCGGGCCCGTTAGCGGTTGCCGCCATTCTCGAAACCGATATTGGGGGAATGATTCCTATTAATATAACTGTGGGTTTATTTGCCGTAATCGGAGGGTTGATTTGGATAAGATTCAACAAAAATAATTTGTTGACCCCCCTTCCAAAAGAAGTTGTGCAAACTGAGGGAGAGAAAATTTCTATTCAAGGTTTTAAACGCGTTTTGCCCTTTGTTGCCTTGTTGATTCCGTTGGTTTTGATGGGTATGGGCAATTTGTTTTCTGGGGATAATCCTGTAATTGCTTTTATAAAAAATCCCGTCTGGGCACTTTTGATTGGCGTAGTTTTCGCATTACCGCTTTTAGATCGAAAAGACTTTTCTAAAAAACTGAACGATTATTTTCAAACCTCAGGAGCTAAATCTGCCACTGTAATTTTAATAACAGGTACAGGGGGCGCTTTTGGTCAGGTTATTAAAGACACGGCAATTGTGAATTCGCTGCTTCCCGATGCAGGCGGACTTGCAGCTTTCGGAATTATACTCCCGTTCCTATTAAGTTTTATGTTTACCACCGTAACTGGTTCAATTACTGTTTCTTTAATAACCACAGCTTCGATTATGGCGCCGATGGTCACCAACGGAAGCTTGCCTCCTGAATTGACTGCTGCTGCTATCGGTGCGGGTTCTTTGGGAATCATCCACGTAAACAGTAGTTTCTTTTGGCTTTTCAAAGAAGTGCATGAAATCGGCACGACCAAACTTTTAAAAACTTTCAGCACGCTTACCGCAGTGGTATCAATTTCTGGCGGGCTTTTGGTTTTACTTCTCTATTTTTTGAGTTGATGAAACTACCCTCACAATGTAATACCTTGCCTATGGCACATCTCTTAGCTTCCATGTTAAAATAGTCTCACTAATGGTTCGTGGTAGTCTATTTGATGTAAATCATACTAGGTGATTTTCTGGAGCGTAAAGCACAACTATTAGTTTTATCTAGAATAAATTCCACTGTACATCATTTACCAAATTCTTTTTAATTTACTTATTACCAGTGTTTTAATTTTTTTTGATGTCAAACGAAATCAATGGGTTTCAACAAATAGTGTGCGTTTTCTTAAACGCAAAAAAGCCTTCGATTTCTCGAAGGCTCATGTTTATTAAGCGGTCTGGACGGGACTCGAACTTTTCTCTAAAACGCCCTGTATCAAAGGCCTGCAAAAGGGTCGTATTTTGGACTCACCGCGAGGCTCACTTTTTAACATAGGTTTAACTTTTAGGTCGAATGAAACCTATTCCAGACACGAATTGCCATTAAAAGCCATTGTTTATTTGAACTTTAGAGAACTGGACAAAGGCTTTTCATAGGATACGGTGTTGTGACACGTTTTAACTTTCTTATTTTGCCACAGGAGAATGATGTTCGTGAACCATTTTCCATTTACCCTTTATTTTAACAAATAATAAAGTAATTAGATTATTGACTGTAATTTCTCCATATTCCTTATGCATCAGTATAAAATCTGAGGTAAAGGTTAAATTAGCTACATTTCCATAATATACAGCAACTTTCAAAGTTCCCTCTTTAGCGGCAAATTGTATAACTCCATCTTCTACTAAATCTTCACCAAATAACTGACGTTCATTATGTTCATTACCCTCACTATCGAAAGATTGTCCTCCATT
>JAGLKG010000578.1 GCA_023141835.1 Maribacter sp.
ACAGGTAAATCGTTGCGTCAACTCATATTGGGCATGCATTGAAATATAAAAAGGATCTACGTCCTGATTATGTGCCGTGTCAACTCCGTACTTGGCAATGTAACTACAATGGGGCATATAAAACATGGGAGCAAGTCCGTTGTCTTCCGTCTTTTCCATTGGAGGGGTAAGGGACTTCAGGATAATTTCTATCGCCTCCGAATATGTTTCTGGCAAGTGTTTTCTAAGCGAATCGGCAATATGGTTGCTTCTATCTTTGATGCCCAAAGGTTCAAGACCATCCATAGCATCTTTGAAAAACGCACCTTTGTCAAATTGGTCAGAGATAGAATGTAAGTTTTCTCCCAGCAGATGAATGGCCTCCTTGTCCAGTACTAGTTTTAGGGGAAATCCTTTTTGAATGGATTTTGGAGCATCGGGGATTCTAAGAACGAGCACTTTTATGTCTTTTGGTTATATTCTTTGTTCAGAAATAATGAAAAGACAACTAGCAAGTTAAATTTCCGATAAAGGTTAAATAAGTGTTTACAGTTGTCATTTTACTTCCATTTCGTGTTGATATCTACAAGATTTATTTCCCTTTCAAATGTAATTTAGTACTACCGGTAATGATATTCATTTTTTCAAAATGGGGCACGTTTATAAACGAATATACGCTTAAAAACATAGGTGTTATTTTTTCGCCGAAAATACATGTTGCCTCTTCAATACCCCATTGCTCAGGACAAAAGCCACCAAAGCAGGCAACACCCATCCCATGGCGGTATCCTGTAGCGGGATCCAAGTGGTAAAAGAAGCAATGGCTTTCCCTAAACCGATGCTAATAAAAAATCAGGAATACTAAAGAGAATGGTCACTGCAACAACAATTTTAAAAACCAACGGGGAGGCCCATTTTTCAGGAGCTACGTTCAACAAAATCAGTACAATGGTTATGGGATAAATAAACATCAAGGCAGGTAAAGCCACGGCGATAATGTAACCCACATTAAATTATCCCATAACAACGCCTAGCACACAGCCAATAATTGCTGTTCGGGTATAGGCCTTTTGGGAATTGCTAAACGTGTATTTCATAAAATCAGCCGTACCCGTAATAATACCAACAGCCGTGGTAAAACAGGCAAAGCCCACCAAGATGCTTAGAAACAAATTGGTGGTATTTCCCAAGGTTCTAATGCTGATTCCATTTAATAAAGCTGTCCTTGAAATGTCGCGTTCGAATTCACCATGCATTAAGGCTCCTGCAACTATGAGTCCTGCATAGATTAAAAACAGTCCTAGTCCCGCCAACCAACCCGCTTGGCGGATCATCGCTTTTTTATCTTCATAGGAAGCATCCTTCATTTTAAGATTGATCGAGATAATGATAACACCACCTACGACTACAGCGCCAATGGCATCAAAGGTCTGGTACCCTTAAAGAATACCATCGGCAAAAGGATTTTTAAAAACTGTCTCTCCAAAATGCAGCGGAAAGGAGAATTAGGATGATAGCTGGAGTTAAGACCTTTCCCAGGATATTCAAAATCTTGGAGCGGTTCATTATAAAAACAAATAC
>JAGLKG010000579.1 GCA_023141835.1 Maribacter sp.
ATACTACTTGTAAGAAGGTGTGGGGTATCAAAAAAGGGTTGGATTGCAATCTCATGGGGTTACCGATGCCGTACGCGGGGTTGGTATTCCTATTGAAATGGCGTAGGCGATAAAGGTATAGACCAAACTAAAAGTCGGGGATACTTTTTCTCCAAAATCTAACATAGTTCCCTGTAACTTGGCATGGGCCAGAATTCCCAATATGGGAATAAAATCGGCCGATAGACAAAATCCTAAAGTAATCAGCCACCAAAGATTCCCAGATTTAAATCCCAATTGTGGGGGTAATATCAAATTGCCAGCACCAAAGAAAAGTGAGAAAAGGGCAAAGGCAATTACTAAGGTTTCCTTGGTTTTATTCATAGACGGCTATTTAGGAGTAAGATAGAACAAAAAAGGGTTTAGCCAGTAGTTCATTTGGCCGGCATAGATTTACCGTTTATCGAATTTGAGGTAGTTCAACGAATTTATGAGTTAATTTTTTGGTCAGTCCCAATAAATACAGTAAACGGGCGTTGTAGAATAAAGCATTTAGAAAAGCTTTTTTTTAAATTGACCAAACCCCAATTTTTTGTATTTGTTTGGCCCCAAATTCTAACAAGTGCACGCCTAAAACCTACATGATGAAGAAAGTAATATGCAGTATTTTTGGACACCATTACTCCGTCTCAAAAAAAGTAACCCAACACATCAAAGAGTATAAATGCATACATTGTGGCAACCAAGTTACCACAGATGTAAGTGGTAATCTCTCAGTTTTAACACCAGAATTACAGGATATAAACGAGACCTTGGAAAATATTTATCAAAGAAGACATAGAACTGCGAATCACGCAGCCTAATTATGCTTGGCAAATGAATTCCAACCCTGAGCGGTTAACGGAATTTTAGAGTTATTCCTGGAAATTAAGTGTGCGCCTTCGTTCTCAGCTGTCATGTGCCCCACGACAGTTAAGTTAGGATTGCCCTTTATTTTCGGGAATTCTTTTTGGTCAATAGTGAACAGAAGCTCATAGTCCTCACCACCGCTTAAGGCCACCAACGTACTGTCCATTTTAAATTCTTCGCAAGCCGAGATTACCGTTGGATCTAACGGAATTTTATCTTCGAACAAATTACAGCCCACCTTGCTCTGTTTGCACAAATGCAAAATTTCGGAAGAAAGTCCATCGCTGATATCGATCATTGAAGTTGGGTGCACCCCTAATTGGTTTAAGAGTTCAAAAACATCTTTTCGAGCTTCGGGTTTTAATTGGCGCTCAACGATATAGGAATAGCTTTCAAGGTCGGGTTGGCTGTTAGGGTTCACTTTAAACACTTCCTTCTCTCGTTCCAATACTTGTAATCCCATATAGGAACCGCCTAAATCGCCGGTTACTACCAGTAAATCATTGGCTTTTGCTCCGTTACGATACACAATTTCATTGGTGTCGGCTTCACCGAGGGCAGTAATACTAATGATCATTCCCGTGGTTGATGAGGTAGTGTCACCACCCACCAAATCAACATTGTACATTTTTGTTGCCAATGCAATTCCTTCATAGAGTTCTTCCAAAGCTTCCAATGGAAAACGATTTGAAACTGCTAGGGAAACCGTAATCTGGGTAGCCTTGGCATTCATGGCATAGATATCTGAAAGGTTTACCATAACAGCTTTATAACCCAAATGTTTCAAGGGCATATAGCTAAGGTCAAAATGTACACCTTCAATCAAGAGGTCAGTGGAAACAATTGTTTTCTTTCCTTTGAAATCGAGCACGGCTGCATCATCACCAATACCTTTTAAAGTTGATTTTTGCGTTAGGGGGAAGTTCTGGGTCAAATGGTCTATCAACCCAAATTCACCCAAGGATTCCAAATCTGTTTTCTCTTGATCTTTGTTTGTTAGCATCCTGCAAAAATACGCAGTAAATCCAATACTTGGACTTTTGGATGTAAATTAATGATAGCCTTTCGCTATACATTTCTACAGCTCAATTTTTGGGGGAGTGTTAGAATAATTAAAGTTGGTGCCCTTCGGTTTGGACACCAACTTTAACGGGTAATTGACAGAAAAAATGCATAAAATTCTTAAGTCTCTGTATTAGCCTAAAGAATAACCATCTCTGTATGTGCGCTTAACGTACTTATTGGCGGGTTCAAAATTGGTTATTTTCATGTTTTCAGCATCCCATAGCAAACGTTTTCTTCCATGATATTTTGAGCCGCCCCAGAAACCTGAGTCCTTGGCATTTGGATCTACTTCAAAATATGATTTCAGGGCAAGATTGCCAATAAGAATACTTTCTGTAAACGGACCTGCATAATCGAACGAAGAGCTGGTTTCTGCATTTCCATATCCGGCCATACACGCATTTACCCACTGTAAATAATGACCTTCTGGCACACGAGCTATGGTTTCTTCAACTTCGAACTGTTCGTTTAGCGTTAAAGGAAGCAGCCTTGGGTTCTCACCGTAACAATCGGCCAATAATTTTCCTTTGGATCCGATAAACAAGACGCCGCCGTCCCAGTTTCCTAAGGCTTCGTCATCACCAAGCTCTTCAGGGCGTTCAGGTCTAAGACCCCCGTCCATCCAAGTAACCTTTATAGAACCTTTTCCATCGGTTCTTGGGTACTTCAAGTGAATCTTGCTCGAATTTGGAAAACTCTTTGGATAGTCAGCAGATGCAAATTTGCCTTTAAAGGCATCTGAAATACTGCATTCTACCTGATTTGGATACAGAAT
>JAGLKG010000058.1 GCA_023141835.1 Maribacter sp.
TTTTTGAGAATTGCTTCGTTAACAATTCTATATGTACACCGAGTAGGGCCGCCATCATTACTGGACAAAGGGCTCAAACAAACGGAGTGTTGGATTTGGAAGGCGAAATCAGTCCGAAAAAGCAGTTTTTACCTAAAGAAATGGAGAAATTGGGCTATGAGACAGCCATTGTGGGTAAATGGCATTTGAAGCAAGAACCGGCACAATTCAATTATTACAAGGTCTTGCCAGGGCAAGGCAAGTATTTTAACCCCGATTTTAGGGTGAGGGGTGAAAAACCTTGGCCAGAAAATATTGTTAAGACCCAAGGCCATTCTTCCGATGTGATTATGGACATCACTTTGGATTATCTAAAAAACAAAAGAAATCGGGACAAACCTTTTTTCTTAATGCATCATTTTAAGGCTCCTCATGATGATTTTGAAAATGCACCTAGATATGATAGCTATTTGGAGGATACTTTTATTCCCGAACCTGAGAGCTTGTATGATAATGGCAATAATGGTTCAATCGGAACTCGGGGCAATAATGACTCACTTACCCGTTTAATCGGCTCCTCAGTTTCTCACCGAAATTTAGTCCGCAATCAGGCCATGAATTTATATATGGATAGCACTATTTATAGGAACTATCGAAATGCCAAGGATATTACTGTGGATGAACTTGTAAAATTTGACCATAACCCGGTGGAAAAGGAACACACGAGTATCGTATATCAGGAGTATCTCAAAAGATATTTGAGATGTGTAAAAGGTGTTGATGATAATATCAAACGCTTAATTGACTATTTGGAAAAGGAAGATTTATTGGATAATACAATAATTGTTTATACAGGTGATCAAGGTTTTATGCTTGGAGAACACGATTATATTGATAAACGTTGGATGTATGAAGAAGCCATGCGAATGCCTTTTTTTGTACGATATCCGAAAAAGATAAAAACGGGTACGCGTACTGACGCCATTATTAACAATACGGATTTTGCACCTACCCTGATTGAATTAGCAGGAGGGATATCACCAGATTATATGCAGGGCAAAAGTTTCAAAACAATTTTAGAGACGGGAGAGGAGCCCAAAGATTGGCCACAGGCTACCTATTATAGATATTGGATGCATATGGCCCATAAACATGCCAATCCGGCTCACTTTGGAATACGCACCAAAGATTACAAATTGATATTTTTCCATGGAAAATATTGGATCGATACCGATGATTCCAATGCTGAATATAACAAAGAAAGTTGGGGTAATGATTTTTCAAGACATACACCAGTAGCTTGGGAATTCTATGACCTTAAAAAGGACCCTAAGGAGCTGAATAATGTTTATGGCCAGCCTGAATACAAAAGTGTAATTGCGGATTTAAAAGATCAATTGGTTCAATTACGAGAAGATTTGAACGAGACCGACGTCAATTTTCCTCATATCCAAAAGGTTATTGACGCACATTGGAATGACTGATTCAAGGCTGTTATTTATTCGTGACAGGATATTCCATGTTCCGACAGGATTGCCCATTTGAACCCAATAAGAAATATAATACCTTTTTACAGGTAGCCACTATTTACTTATTGTGTATTCTATAAGTCCTCATACCATAAATGGCTACCACCAAAAAACATACGAAAGGAAGTGCAAAGGAAAAATTGACTTCCGGTACGCCTAGAATGTGTACATCAGCGTAGCCAGAGCCACCAATATCCAATATAGCACCTTGTGCCCATGGCATTACGGCTCCGCCTACAATGGCCATGACCAAAAAGGCCGCCCCAAATTTGGCATCCTCGCCAACACCTTCAAGGGCTATGCCATAAATGGTCGGGAACATTAGGGACATACAAAAAGAAATACCTACCAAGGAGTATAGGCCAGTCATTCCTTCAATAAAGATTGTACCTAATGTGAAGGCCATGGCGCCAATTGCAAAATACATGAGTAATTTACCCGAGCTTACGAACTTCAATAAATAGGTGCCAATCCATCGTCCAACTAAAAATATGCCCAAGGCCCAATAGGCATAAGTCACGGCACTCTGATTATCAATTCCTAAAGTTTCTGCGTATTGATAAATATAGGTCCAACACATTATTTGGGCACCCACATAAAACATTTGTGCAAAGACCCCTTCAACAAATTTCTTTCTTTTAAAGAGGCGCTTTATTGCACTTGCTACCGATCCACCACCTTCTTCTTTCTTTTCAGGCATTTTGACCAAAGCAATCAAGACAAGCATGAACAAAACAAACAGACCTAAAAGTACATAGGGGTTTCGAACAACCATTAAATCCGATGTCCTTACAGCAGTTTTGGCCGTTTCGGATAATGTATCATAAATGGCATTTCCCTGGGCATCAACATTGTCGGATTGTAAGGAGCCTAAAATAAAGGTTTGGGCTACGAACAGTCCAGTCAAAGCTCCAATAGGGTTGAAGGCCTGCGCTAGGTTTAATCTTCTTGTTGCGGTTTTTTCATGCCCCATGGACAAAACAAAAGGATTGGCCGTTGTCTCCAAAAAAGCTAGTCCAAAAGTCAAAATATATAAGGCCGCCAAGAAAAAACCAAATTCTTCATAGGCAGCGGCGGGATAGAACAACAACGCACCCACGGCATATAAAATCAACCCTAAAATAATCCCTTTTTTATACGTATATTTCTTAATGAACATTGCTGCCGGAAGGGCCATAGTAAAATAGCCTCCATAGAAAGCCATTTGTACCCAAGAGGCCTGAGTATTGTTCAATTCCAATATTTTCTTGAATGCCGAGACCATAGGGTTTGTAATATCATTGGCAAATCCCCACAATGCGAACAAGGAGGTTATAAGAATGAAAGGGAGCAAGATTTGTTTTGAGACTACTGGTATTTTATTTTGTTTTTCCATTTTTTAATGGGTTGGTTGGTTTTAGGCGGTTTATTCCGTTAAAAGCGATCGGTCTAAGTGTACATACCCTCCGTCGACAAATATAAATTGTCCTGTTGTATGTGATGATTTTTCAGAAATTGTAAAAAGACAAGCGTCCGCTATTTCCTGTGTTGTGGTCATGCGATTTTCCAGGGGTATTTTCTTGACAATGGATTTTAGTTTATCTTCTCCATTTTCAAGCGTTTTTATCCACGTATCATAGGCAGGCGTCCAACTTTCGGCAATGATTAGGGCATTTGATCGAATACCATATTTAATTAAGTCTACGGCCCATTCTCGGGTCAAACCAAGAACGCCGCCTTTAGAGGCCGCATAACCAGAGGTGTTTCCTTGCCCTGTCAATGCCACTTTGGAGCCTATATTGAGAATATTCCCCTTTGATTCTTTCAATAATGGCAAGGCATGTTTCACAACAAGAAAGTAACTCACCATATTCAATTTTAAAGAATTCATGAATTCTTCATAGGAGGCATCCAATCCGGCGCCATCGTTGACGCCTACATTGTTGATGACAACATCTATTTTGCCGTACTTCTCTGAAATTGTATCTACCGCAATTTTTATTTGATCTGGATCCGTAACATCGGTTTTGCAAAACAGGGCATCGGTGCCTTTTTTCTGTATTTTTTCAATGTAGGAATACCCTCTATCATTCCTATCAATTATGGCGGGGATAGCACCTTCCTGTACCAAATTTTGAAGTATGGTCTCTCCAATACTGCCTGCCATTCCTGCAGCTCCGGAAATGACCACCACTTTACCCTTTAAACCTAAATCCATCTGTCTTTATTTTAGATCATAAAACTGTATTGCATTTGTTCCCATTATATTCACTTGCTCGCTGGGACTGAGGTTGGAAATAAACTTCACAACCAACTGTTTTACTTTTGAATAATTACCGGCAACAAGACATACCGGCCAATCCGAACCAAACATTATTCTATTTGGGCCAAAAGCATCTAGGGTCAATTCCATATAAGGAGTTATTTGTTCTGCGGTCCATATCTTATAGTCAGCTTCAGTAATCATTCCTGATAATTTACAAAACACATTTTCCTGTTTGGCAATTTCTTTCATCAAAACGCCCCATCCATCATAATAACCATCCTTGATATAGGGTTTGGCAATATGGTCTATTACAAACTTTTGATTTGGAAATCGTTTTACAAACTCCAAGGCGGCTCCCAGTTGATGGGGGAATATAAGGATGTCGTAAACAAAGCCATATTTTTCCAGACACGAAATACCTTTTAGAAATTTTTGACGCAATAAGAAATTATGGTCCGGTTCTTCTTGAACAACATGCCTGAACCCCTTGACTTTTTCATGGTTGCTATATTTTTCGAGGTCTTGGTCTACGTATTCATCTTGCAAATCGACCCAGCCAACAATTCCCTTTATAAATTCATGGTTTTCGGAAAGGTGAAGCAAAAAATCTGTTTCTTCCAAAGTCTGGTCTGCCTGTACTGCGACGCAACCATCAATGCCATTATCGGCATATACCTTTTGTAGATCCGATGGCATAAAATCTCTACGAATGACAGACATTGACTCATTGATCCATGGATGTTTAGTAGGATTGTATTTCCAAAAATGTTGATGGGAATCTATTGTCATATCTATCTTATTAGTTCTTTTTTTTATTTGAGGCGAATCATTGGACCAACGATTTTAACGCCTCGGTCATTCCACTGTCTAAAATGTTTTCCAAGTTAGCGGTTACCCGATCTTCCAAGCCTGCGATTTTAGTAAGGTCGGTATTCCAAAAATCTACCTTGGACAATACGTTCTTCACTACGGTCTGGGGGTCATTGGAAGACCACTGATCGGTAAAAAAGTCCAGAACTTCCTGATTATCTTTTAATGCTATGGTCTCACCGCCTCTATCTCCTTTATAGAAAGCAATAAGTGCGGACAACGAAAATAGCAATCTTTTTGGGAGTTTGTTTTTTCGATGTACATATTCTAGGACCGAAGGCAAAACCCTTGTCTTGTATTTTGAAATAGAATTTAATGAAATGCTCATTAAAGCATGCTCCAAATAGGGATTTCTAAACCTGTCCAAAACGTCATTGGAGAATTGTTTTAATTCTTCATCAGATAAATCCAATGTTGGACATATCTCATCAAAAATGGCATCTTTTAAAAATGATCCAACCACAGGATCTTCCAAGGATTCCCTTACCTTATCAATTCCGTATAAATAACCTACTGGAACCAAAGTGGTATGCGCCCCATTCAAAATACGCACCTTTCTAGTTCGGTAGGGCTCCATATTATCTGTGAAAACAACATTCAGACCGCATTCCTCAGAGGGAAACTCTTCCTTTACTGTTTTAGGGCCTTCTATGACCCATAAATGGAATTGTTCTCCTTCAACAACCAAATTGTCGACATATCCCAAGTCTTCGGTAATAGTATCCATTTTGTCTTTGGGATACCCAGGTACAATTCTGTCTACTAATGTGTTACAGAATATATTGTCATCATTGACCCAATTGGTGAACGCATCTTCTAGATTCCACTCGGAGGCATATTGAAGAATTATTTTCTTTAAATTATCACCATTTCGGTCAATTAATTCGCAAGGAATTACGATTAAACCTTTGTCAGAAGCACCTCCAAAAAATCGGAATCTTTTATACAACAAAGCGGTTAACTTACCTGGAAAACTTTGTTGAGGGGTATCACTTAATTTGTCAGTAGCCACATGTGCGATTCCCGCTTCCGTAGTATTGGAAATGACAAATCTCAAATCGGAATTTTGGGCTAAAGCAATAAATGCATCAAAATTTTCATAGGGATTAATGCCTCTTTGAATACAATCGATTACCTGATGTTCGCTAATGGCCTTTCCATCCTTTATTCCATTGAGGTATAGGGTATACAATCCGCCCTGGTCGTTCAGCATTTTGACCAAACCTTGTTCTATGGGTTGAACCACCACAACCCCGGCATCAAAACCAGCATTTCTATTCATTTGATGAACCATCCAGTTGGCAAAGGCCCTTAAGAAGTTTCCCTCTCCAAACTGTACGATTCGCTCTGTATAAGAAGCTGTTGCTATGGTATTTCTGCTTAGTGTCTTCATAATAATTTACTATAATGAGATTCCTCTTTTCCATGGAATAAAATCATCCTGTCCTAGGCGAACCGAAGCCGTCATTACCTCGCCGCTGGCTACTTTGATGATGTATTCCAAAAGTTCCTCACCTTTGGTCTCAATGCTGTCTTCCCCAGTGATGATACTTCCCGTATTAAAATCAATAATATCTTTCATGCGTTCACTTAATGCATTATTACTCGACATTTTTATTACAGGGCTTACGGGGTTACCTGTTGGTGTGCCAAGACCTGTGGTAAAGGCAATTACATTACATCCTGATCCTGCCAGTCCGGTTGTGCTCTCTACGTCGTTGCCTGGGGTGCATAATAGGTTGAGGCCCTTTTTTGTTGTCTTTTCGGTATAATCCAGTACATCGGTGACAGGCGAGGTTCCTCCTTTTTTGGCGGCACCTGCAGATTTCATGGCGTCTGTAATCAAACCATCCTTGATATTTCCGGGAGAAGGATTGTTGGCAAAAGCCGAACCTAGTGCAACAGTCCTGGCAGAATAAGTATCCATTAAGTGGGCGAATTTTTCGGCTTGTGTCTTAGAAGCGCAACGGTTGATCAATTCTTGTTCTACGCCATTCAGTTCGGGAAACTCAGACAAGATTGTCGTCCCTCCCAGGGCTACAAGTAAATCGGATGCATGTCCTAGTGCAGGATTGGCAGAAATGCCCGAAAAGCCATCAGAGCCGCCGCATTCCAATCCCAAAACCAATTCACTTAATGGCGCAGGTTCCCGTTTGGTCTTATTTGCCTCAATTAATCCTAAAAATGTTTTTTTAACAGCTTCTTCAATGAAGTGACGTTCACTTTCACTTTTTTGTTGTTCGAGAATATAAAGCGGTTTTGAGAACTTTGGATCTCTTTCTTTTATGGCTTCCTCCAATATTCGGGTCTCCGCATTTTGGCAGCCTAAACTTAAAACCGTTGCCCCAGCGACATTGGGGTTGGTTATGTATCCGGCCAAAAGATTACATAGTGTATCGGAATCGAGTCGAAAACCGCCACAACCTCCTTCATGGGTTAAAAATTTAATGCCGTCTACATTTGGGAAGGTTCTATTTTGTTTGACATCTTCGGGAGTTTTGATAATTTTCGATTTCAGTAGGTCTTCTACTGAAGCACCATCTTTGTACCCTTGTACTAAAGTATCGGTATCAACTACGAAATCTGTAATAGTCTGGTAGCCCAAGGATTGCAAAAGTGCCGATTTTAACACTTCCACATTTCTGTTTTCACAAAATACCATGGGAATGACCAGCCAATAATTGGCGGTACCTATCTGACCATTAGTCCTGTGATAACCATTAAAGGTTCTCGATTTCCACGGGGTTATATCTGGCGGACTCCATGTAGGCTTTTCTTTACCAACCTCATAAATGGCTGAAGCATGAATTACATTATCAATAGTGATCGATTCCCCTTTTTTTATTGGTTTTGTGGCCTTTCCGACTAGCGCTCCATACATATAAATTTCATCTCCAATATTGAAATCGAAGAGCGCGAACTTATGTTTACCCTTTATGTCTTCCTCTAAAAGTACTTCACCGTCATTTATCTGGATAGAAGTGCCTTTTTTTAAGTCGGCCAGGGCGGCTATGATATTGTCCCTAGGGTCAATTTGTATATAATTCTTAGACATATGAACTGTTTAGTTGTTTTTCTCTTTGTATTGCCACCCAAGTTTTAGGCAAGGCAGTTATAGATTGAATTTGTATTAAAGATTGATTTTGACTGACGTTCAAATTAAAAATTGACCGTGGCTTTTATAACTCCATTTTCAGGATTGAGCCAGCTATCAAAATTAGTGATCATGTCATTAAAATCAACATTGTTGGTAATAAATGAATCAATAGGAAATTTTCCTTTCTCTAAAATAGCCATTACATGCTTAAAATCCTCTAAAGTGGCATTTCTGCTACACATTAAAGTTATTTCTTTGGCATGTATGGCAGGATGATTAAAGGCTATTTCCGCTTTGGAAAGGCCCACTAAAATATATCTTCCGCCATGGGACATAAAGTTATGGCCAAATTCTAATGCGCCTTTATGCCCTGAAGCATCAAAAACGGCTGTGGCCATATTATGGTCTGTAATTTTCGAAATTTTGTCAAGTGCCTCCCCACCAGCTAAGACTATATGCTCAACTCCCAAAGTTTTTTTAACATAGTCAAGTCGGTTTTGGTTCACATCGATGGCTATTACATTTGCTCCAGCGATTTGGGCCAGTTTCATGATTCCAATTCCAATAGGTCCACAGCCAACAACGACTATGTCTTCACCAGGTCGTAATTGGGCACGTCTAATGGCATGCGCACCAATGGCCAGCGGTTCAACTAAAGCCATTGCATTATCACTTAGGTTCGGAGCGGGGATTAGCAGCTCAATGGGTACTATGATCTTTTCCTGCATTCCACCATCTGTATGAACTCCAAGAACTTGCATTTTGCTACAGCAATTGGTCTTTCCATTTCTACAGGCAATACAAGTATTACAACTTATATATGGCATTACGACAACATTGTCTCCCACTTTGATACCCTTGTTATTATCTTCGATATCAACAACTTCGGTAGCCAGTTCATGACCAAGAATTCTAGGATAGTCAAAAAAGGCCTGATTGCCTGAATACGCATGTAAATCTGTACCGCAAATACCAACCTTTTTAACTTTTAAAATGGCTTTACCGTACTCTTTTTTGGGTTCTTTTTTTTCTTTTAGAAGAAATTTCCCCGGCTTTTCACAAACAATGTATTTCATATAGACATAGGACTTCTGCGTTGGTAGGAAGTCTTAGTGCCAAAAATACTTGAACAAGCTAGTTTTTACTACCATTTATTTTAGTAATTATAATACTTTTTTTGCCCAATATGGTATTTTAATGTATTTTATGTAAATTTAATGTTGAATTTTGATTGATATCGAAGTACATGAAGCTTCATTTACTAAATAGAGATAATCCGGAGAATAGCTCATTTACTGTCACGAAGCACCGCGAGCCTTTTTTTCTAAAGGTATGGCACTATCATTCTGAGTTGGAATTGGTTCTAAATATAAAAAGTACGGGAACCCGATTTGTTGGCGACAGTATAAAAAAGTTTGACGAGGGAGAGGTGGTTTTGATTGGTAAGAACCTACCTCATATGTGGCTCAATGATGAACTGTATTTTAATGAAAACTCTAATTTGATCGTAGAGGATATCGTAGTGCATTTTAAAAAGGAATTTCTAGGGTTCGATTTTTTGGAAGCTAGTGAAATGAAGCACATTTCCAAGTTGTTGTATATAGCAAGATATGGAATTAAATTTTTGGATCTTGACCAAAAAGTGGTAATGGCTATAGGGAAAATGGCCGAGATGGAAGCGGGTTTTGAAAGAACTATGAAGTTCATCTACGTATTGAATACGCTCGCAAAACACCGAGACTATGAACTATTGTCTAGCGAGGTTTTTGTCAATGCATTCAAAAAGAACCAAAATGAAATTTTGGATAAGACCTATGAATATGTTTTTGAAAACTTCTCTGGCCCTATTGGCTTAAAAGATGTAGCAAAGATTGCACATATGAACCCTTCTGCTTTTAGCAGGTTCTTCAAAAGGGTAAACCATAAGACCTTTTCAAGATATCTTAACGAAGTTAGAATAGGTTATGCCTGTAAGCTTTTAATCGAGCATAAATTTAATATTGCATCAATTTGTTATGAATCGGGATTTAATAATATTTCCAATTTCAACAGACAGTTCAAGGCTATAATAAAGATGTCGCCTACAGAATATATCGCTCAATTGAGTAAACTGCCTGAGGAAGTATTTTGACCCTGTTATTAGGATAAAAAGCCGAAGATTTTATGACTGTATAGGTCTAGCTGAATAGGTGCGTTACAAGGGAACACATTCTCCAATGTATTGTTTAAAATATCCCAATACTTTTAAATATGATTGATTATTTATATGTTTATGACTAGACCAAACCCATAATCAAGTGGGAACTCAGGTTTCTAGGGAATGAATAACTATTGGTGTCGATCCATAACCTTTTTCAAGGATCAATAGGAATTGAACTATATTTTTAGGAAAAAACAAGGCCCATTTTACCAATGGGCCTAATACTTTCAATAAATAGGGAGATAATGTTTGGGGAATTTCCTGGTTTAATTTGGTCTAAAGAATACCAAACGCCGCCAATAAGAGACCAATCACAACGGAAAGCAATATGGCAATCAAAACTACTACCATAAACCTTAAAAAACCATTGAGAATTTTAGTGCTAAAAGTCATTTCCTCCTCCATGATTAAATTTATTTACTCCAATGTAAGAAATTGTGGCCTAAAAAGCTTGGATTTTGACAATTATTTCGACTAAAGGCCTCTTGTCTAGTATGTTTGTCAGTTAGGGCCTAATTAATCGATAAAACAAAATAGCGCTAGAGCTGTTTTCAAGATTTTTTACCGCTTAGTTTATCACTCAATTCTTCGAGGGAGATACCTTTGGTTTCTGGCATCATAAATAGCACAAAAAGTAATTGTAGCACCATCATACCTGCAAAGAACACAAAGATGGGCCAAGGGTTATCTTTGAAAATACCTTTGTCAGCATCTAAAAATATCGGAGTGATCAATGTAATAATTGCTGCAAAAACCCAATGGGTTCCTGTGCCCCAGGATTGACCAAAAGCTCTGACCCTATTAGGGAATATTTCGGAAATAAAGACCCATATTACGGCCCCTTGACCTATGGCATGAGAGGCAATAAAAATGAGGATAAAAGTCAAAAGCAATACAGAACTAGCTCCTGTGAAGAAACACCACCCCACCATGCTAAGACTAATAATATAACCAACTGAACCAATTTTCATCAATTGCTTTCGGCCTAATCTGTCTATGAGCCAAACACCGACGAACGTGAAAATTAGATTTATAATACCTATAGCGATTGAACTAAACAATGATTCCTGCGCTGCCAATCCTGCTCTTTCCAAAATTTCAGGGGCATAATACAGAACAAAATTGATTCCTGAAAGTTGATTGAAAAAGGCTATTAAAAATGCCAAGATCAAAGGCGTTTTATAATTGCCCGAAAACAATTTTTCCTTTACTTCACTAGTGGGGTTATGCACTTTTATGTCTTGTAACTTATCGTTGGCCTCTTGATCTGTGTACAATAATTTTAAAGTAGCCAATGCCCCTTCATCATCACCCTTTTTAATGGCCAACCACCTAGGACTATTTGGTATTTTAATGACCATTACAGTATATAAAAGAGCAGGAATGGCCTCAACACCTAGCATCCATCTCCAATCGTTGTTGCCTCCAAAGCCTTGTAATAGATAGTTGGAAATAAAAGCGATTAAAATACCCAAAACCAGATTAAACTGATAAAGAGCACCCAGTTTTCCTCTGTTTTCCGGCGATGATATTTCGGAAATATAGATAGGAGCGGCCACTGACGATGCGCCAACACCTAAACCACCAATAAACCTAAAAAACGAGAACATGTATGGGTCAGTGGCAAGACTAGAGCCTAAGGCAGAGACCGCATATAAAATACCAATCCAAAACAGGGTTTTCTTTCTTCCGAAACGATCACAGGGAATGCCTCCCAAAAGGGAACCTATTACCGTACCCCAAAGAGCCATAGACATAATGAACGTTCCATGGAACCATGGCGAGGTGTCCCAAAGTTCCTTAATTGGCAAATTTGCACCGCTAATTACCACGGTATCAAAGCCAAATAAAAACCCGGACAATGCCGCGGTCAACGAAATTTTAAAAAGTTTGGAATTCATATTAGTTGGTTTCTTGGTTGGCATAAAGCTAACAAAAATTAGCAAACCAAAATCACGAACTATTCTAGCATAGCGATTTTAGGTCGTAAGGTATCAAGATCCTTTGATTTCTTTTGTTTTTTAAGGAGGCTGTCGCGGAAAATACCCTTAGGCTTATCGAGAGGTTTTTTGGGAAAATATTCTTTCAATTTCTGTTTCTCTGGAGACGGGATATTGTTTTGCTGTTCTTGGATGTTTCACTTTCCTGGATTGGTTTCCCTACAGGAAAAGATAAACATGCCAAACAGGGCCAAAAGCATAAAAATTTAGGGAAATTTCATGGTTGCTCAAACTTCGTATCATAGTAATTTACATATGTAATCTATGATTTGGATACTCGCTCCCTTATTTTTGTTTACAAAATTTGAGTTTAAGAGTCCTGTTGCCCTAAGATGTTCTTGGTTATCCAAAAATTCGTTGAGAACAGTTTTGAACTCGTTTTTGTTTCCAACAACCTTTATACCTTTTTTATGGACCATAGCCTCGGCTTCATTGAACCCATCAAAATTTGGACCTATGATCACAGGGATTCCAAAAACAGCAGGTTCCAGTGTGTTATGTAGGCCTGTGGAAAATCCGCCACCCACATAGGCTATATCGGCATAGCTATATATTTTGGTTAAAAGTCCGATAGTATCAATAATAAGGACGTCAAAATGGGAAAGCTCTTTACCTTCAATCTGAGAATACAGAAGTGTCTTCTTTAAGAGTGATTTTTTTAAGGATTTAATGTGGTCTCCTTTTATATTATGCGGGGCCAAAACATATTTAATGTTATTTTGGGAAGTATTGATGTAATCTACAAGAATCTCCTCATCGTCCGGCCAAGAACTTCCAGCTACCAAACAGTTCTGCCCTTCCTTAAATTCTTGCATAAAGGATAGATGGTTATCCCTTTCCAAAATTTCAGAAACCCGATCAAATCTCGTATCCCCACTGATAGTGACATTCTCGTGTCCAAGGCCATTTAAGAGTTCAACAGATTTTTGATCCTGTACAAAGAAAAATGAAAATGTGTTCAGTGCTTTGCGCATAATTTGTCCGTACCATTTAAAATAAACCTGCTCTTTTCGGAAAATTGCGGAAATCAAAAGTGTCGGGATTTGCTTGTTCTTGAGAATTTTTAAATGGTTAGGCCAAATCTCATATTTTACGAATATGGCCAGAGATGGATTTACCACATCGATAAAATGTTTGGCGTTTTTCTTAGTATCCATTGGTAGGTAAACAGTGCAATCGGCTACTGGTGTATTCTTTTTGACCTCGTAGCCGGAAGGGGAAAAGAAAGTGACCAAGGTTTTAAATGTTGGGTACTCCTTTTTAAATTTTTCAATAACAGGTAGCCCTTGTTCAAACTCCCCCAAGGACGCAACATGTACCCAAATTACCTTGTCATTTTTATGAAAAGTATTTTTTAATATGGAGAAAGTCTCTTTACGTCCATTGACAAAAAGCTTGATTTTAGGATGAAAAAGAGCCACTATTTTTAAGTGGAACCACGTAATGTGAACAATGAGATTATAGATAAAAAACACCTAGATATCGTTTGTGGCTAAAATACGGTTCTTTCCAGAATTGTTCCTTATTTTTGCAAGGATACTATTCTAATTCTTGCAGATGCGTAAAATACAAATGGTTGACCTTAATGGCCAGTACCAATCCATCAAAGAGCAAATAAACTTATCTATTTCCAATATTCTCGAAACTTCAGCCTTTATTAATGGGCCCGAAGTGCATTCCTTTCAAAAAGAATTGGAAGATTATTTAGATGTAAAGCATGTAATACCATGTGCCAATGGCACCGATGCATTGCAGATTGCCATGATGGGATTGGGGTTAAGGCCAGGGGACGAAGTTATTACGGCGGATTTTACTTTTGCCGCTACAGTTGAGGTCATTGCACTATTGCAATTGACCCCAGTTTTGGTCGATGTTGAAGAAGATACATTTAATATTGATATTTCAGCGGTAGAGAAAGCCATAACACCAAAAACTAAGGCCATAGTACCTGTTCATCTTTTTGGGCAATGTGCCAATATGGATGCTATAATGGCATTGGCAGAAAAACATGATTTATATGTAATAGAGGACAATGCTCAAGCTATTGGAGCCGACTATACAGATAGTGAGGGTAAAAAGCAAAAAGCAGGGACTATAGGTCATGTAGGTTCCACTTCATTTTTCCCTTCCAAAAATTTAGGATGTTATGGTGATGGAGGAGCCATTTTCACGAATGATGATGCCTTGGCACATGCCATAAGAGGAATAGTGAACCATGGCATGTATGAACGGTACCACCATGATGTTGTTGGTGTGAATTCTCGATTAGACTCTATCCAAGCTGCCGTTTTAAGAGCTAAACTTCCATTATTGGATGGATATTGCGATGCAAGAAGAAAGGCGGCAATAAAATACACAAAAGCATTCGAAAGTCAAGATAATATAGTTGTACCGGTAACGGTCAATACTTGCGGAATGGCATCCGACATTTGCAAGTGCCATGTCTTTCATCAGTATACCCTTAGAATCACTAATGGAAAGCGTGATGCCTTGGTAGAACATTTAAATGACAATCAAATTCCGTGTGGGGTATATTATCCCATTCCATTGCATAAACAAAAAGCCTATGCCGATGAACGTTATAATGAGGTAGATTTCCCGAAGACCAATAAGCTGGTGAAAGAAGTTATATCACTTCCTATGCATACCGAATTGGATGATGAGCAGATTACTCATATTACCAATGCCATTATTGCCTTTGTCAACGGATAGCGACATGGTTTAATTCTTTAACACTTAACAAAATTAAATGAAAATACTAGTAACAGGTGGACTTGGTTTTATTGGTTCGCACACTGTGGTTGAACTTCAAAATGAGGGCTTTGAAGTGGTTATAATCGATGATTGTTCTAATTCTTCTGAAAAGGTCTTGGACGGAATTACCTCGATTACGGGCAAAAAACCATGGTTTGAAAAGATAGACCTGAAGGAAAAGCAAAAAGTAGAGGACTTCTTCAAAAGGCATGAGGATATAAAAGGAGTTATACACTTTGCCGCATCAAAGGCGGTAGGTGAAAGCGTGGAAAAACCTTTGCTCTATTATGAGAATAATATTGGTACTTTGGTATATCTGCTAAAAGAGCTTTCGAAAAAAGCAAAATCGAGCTTTATTTTCAGCTCATCCTGTACCGTTTATGGGCAAGCTGATAAAATGCCCATTACGGAGGATGCCCCTGTAAAAGAGGCGGAATCCCCCTATGGAAATACGAAGCAAATGGGCGAGGAAATTATCAGGGATACTTGCAAAGTAACGCCAAGTTTGAATGCAATTGCGCTGCGTTATTTTAACCCAATGGGGGCCCATCCAACTGTCCAAATTGGGGAATTGCCGATTGGGGTTCCTCAAAATCTAGTGCCATTTATCACACAAACAGGAGCAGGAATTCGCAAAGAGCTTTCGGTTTTTGGGGATGATTATCCTACCTCGGATGGCACCTGTGTCAGAGACTATATTTATGTGGTCGATTTGGCAAAGGCACATGTTGTGGCTTTACAACGGTTGTTGGCGGGGAATAATAGAACCAATTATGAGGTGTTCAATGTTGGTACCGGTAAAGGAAGTACGGTCCTTGAAGTAATTCAAAGTTTTGAAAGGATGTCTGGAAAAAAGCTCAATTACAAAATTGTGGATAGACGACCTGGTGATATTACCACCGCCTATGCGGATACAACCCAGGCCAACAATGAGTTAGGCTGGAAATCGCGGTACACACTGGACGAAGCTATGAAATCGGCTTGGGAATGGGAACAGAAGATAAGAAACTGATTTTAATGCGTTTTTGAATCGTATGATGAGGGGAATTATATGTATATTTCTCCTCATTTTTTATGTATAACTACCAAGCTATGAGAAGACCTTTTTTAATCATTGCACTTGTTTCAATATTTTGCGTAAGTGCCCAGGATACCTATTTACAATGTGGTGCCATTATTGATGTTGCCGCAGGTAAAACACTTTCCGAAAAAACCATAGTGGTCTCTGCCAATAAAATTAAAAGTATCCGAAACGGGTATGTTGAAGGTACAGAAGGTGATAAAGTCATCGATTTAAAGAACAAGACCGTAATGCCTGGTTTTATCGATATGCATGTACATATTGAAAGCGAATCCGGTCCACAGGCCTATTTAAATAGATATACCAAGAATGAGGCTGACGTTGCGTTCCAATCTACAGTCTATGCCAAAAGAACACTAATGGCTGGTTTTACCACAGTTAGGGATCTCGGGGGTTCTGGGGTTAATATAGCCTTGCGCAATGCGATAAATAAAGAATTGGTAATAGGTCCTCGCATATTTACCGCAGGAAAAGGAATCGGTACTACGGGTGGTCATGCTGACCCTACCAATGGCTCCCGCAAGGATTTGATGGGTGACCCAGGTCCCAAAGAAGGCGTTGTAAATTCACCCGAAGATGGTAGAAAAGCTGTTCGTCAACGTTATAAAAATGGCGCGGATGTTATAAAGATTACGGCTACTGGAGGAGTTTTAAGTGTTGCCAAAAATGGTAAAAACCCACAATTCACAATAGAGGAAATAAAGGCAATCACTGAGACTGCCAAAGATTATGGAATGCTGACGGCAGCACATGCTCATGGTGATGAAGGCATGCAGCGTGCCATAAAGGGAGGTATAAAAACCATAGAACATGGTAGTTATATGAGCAATGAAACCATGGAGCTCATGAAACAGTATAATTCATTTTTGGTTCCGACCATTACGGCGGGCAAACAGGTTGAAGAAAAAGCCAAGATAAAAGGGTTCTTTCCGGAAGTTGTAGCTAAAAAAGCTGCTGAAATTGGACCATTGATCCAGGATATGTTTAAAAGAGCTTATAAAAAAGGAGTTCCAATTGCCTTTGGTACTGATGCAGGGGTCTTCCCCCATGGCCTCAATGCAAAAGAGTTTGGATACATGGTAGAGGTAGGGATGCCCTTGATGGAGGCATTGAAATCGGCTACGGTCACCAATGCACAACTGCTTGGAATTGATGCCGAACTAGGTCAGCTAAAAGAAGGATTTATTGCTGATATAATAGCAGTAGAAGAGAATCCAGAAAAAAATGTGGCAACCTTGGAAAACGTTGTCTTTGTAATGAAAGAAGGGGTGGTTTATAAAAATCGATAGACCAAATTGAGGTAGGTGCATAATTAATTTATGAAAAAAGATTTTCCCAATAGTACCGAGCTTTTACAAAATGCAATTGACTCAAGGTTGTATGATAAATTGATAGCGCAATTAAAAAAAGATTTTGGATTGGCAAACATTTCAGTTAATCTTTCCGATGATATTGTCCCAAGCGAATTAAAGACCTTTCTTCACGAGAAAATTTATTTTCTAATCATGGAGAAATTCACTGAGTATCTAAATTTATTGTACGCGGTGGATGTTCCCGAAAAAGACTTTAAACAATTAAAAGTGACCGATGTTGTTGAAGTGTCCGAGCAGGTTTCATTTTTGATTTTGAAAAGGGTAATGCAAAAGGTTTGGTTGAAGGCAAAGTACAGTTGATATAGGTTGAGGCATATTTTTACTTTAGGCAGGAATGGTTAAGTTGAAATTTGACCTTTCCGATTAGAAGGTGATTGGATAAGACTATTGCCTCAAAGACCATCTAAGTATAACTTTTTTCACCTCCTTTTCACTCCCTTAAATGGTGGCATACTTAAATCTTTGGTGTTATTAATATCTTCTTTCTTAACTACTTTAATAAATGTCGACCAAAGAATCTTTAGATCCAATAAAAAAGATAGGTTGTCTACATACCAGACATCATACTTAAACTTCTGTTCCCAGCTAATGGTGTTTCTACCATTGATTTGCGCCCAACCGGTTATACCCCCTTTAACATTTTGGCGCCTTGCTTGTTCCTTATCGTATTCAGATAAATACTTGGTGTGTAATGGGCGAGGTCCCACTAAACTCATATCACCTTGAATAACATTGTACAATTGTGGAATTTCATCCAATGAGTACTTCCTTAAAAATTTGCCTAAGGAGGTCACACGTTCTTTATAAGATAATAAATTGCCCTGCTTATCTTTCTTATCATTCATTGTTTTGATCTTAATAATTCTAAAGACTTTCCCATCTTTACCAGCTCTATTTTGGAAGAAAAAAGCTTGCCCCTTATTATCTATCAATACAATGATAAATATTATCATAAAAATGGGTAAAAGTAGAATTAGGCAGCATAGTGAAATTAAAAAATCAGCGAACGGCTTAAATAGATTTATGTACACGGTCAAAATTTAAAGGGGGTAAACCATTTGTTGAAATTATTCCTGGCAAGATATAAACTAAAAGTAGTGTAATATCTAATTAAGCATTCCATTGTTTGTGTTTGTTTAAGGTGGATATGTGTTTGTCAGGCCTTTTTGAAAAATACGTTTGCTTCAATACATTTTTCTGCGAATTATATAGATTGTCCTTTTCTACATGAGAGGATATTTGCTCCAAAGCATAACCTACTTCATCAAAGCCCAGTACGTACCTTGCCGCAGTAGCACCAGTATATCGACCGTTAAACTCATAAGCTTTTAACTCTCCTGTTTCATTTGATTTTTGAAGTTGAATATTTAAAGGTCCGAACCAGCCATTCTTGGAGAAGGCATCAGAATATTTATCTATAAGATCATTCAATCCATGATTTTCAAGAATCTCAACTTCGGCACTTACTCCATTTTTCATTTTATGCACCGTAACCAAACTCCCTTTTAGTTGACCCGATTTTCCAATATAGCATTGCATGCTATACTTGACTTCTTCCAAAGAATAAAACAAAGGAAGTCCTTTGTTTATAATATTGTTATTTAAATCGAGTATCTTATCAGGATTCCCCAAATATTCTTGAAGTATCACCTCTCCATCCGACGGAACGTTATGCAACTGGTCATAATTCAGGATGAAGGAAACAGCCTTGCTTGCGAATCCTTTTCTTGGTTTAAGAATTAAAGGGAATCCATGTTTTTGAATAAACAGATCTATGTTTTTTTTGTTGTTCTTCAAATCCAATAAAATGGTTTCTGCAAAAGGCAAATCTTCGTTTTTTGCAAATAAGTAGCTCAACCATTTATCCTCCATTAGTATAGCTAAATGAGGTTCCCCGGTAATAAATCTATCAGCGATCAATGGAAACCTTGTTTTGAGCATTGCTAAGATTATTACGTCAATATCCCGGCCTGGAATAATAAGGTCAGGTGATTCATCCAATATTATTTTTGAAATAGCATCGGCATAATTTGAAGGGGGTAATTCAGATATTGGGGTTAAATAAACCTTATCACAATCGTACAATGGGCCATTCGCGCTTGCGTCTGTGCCAACAATAAAAAGATTTTGCCTTCTTCTTTC
>JAGLKG010000580.1 GCA_023141835.1 Maribacter sp.
GGGTAATCGAATACATGGGTGACCACCAATCGGGTACCCATCTGGTTTGACATTTCACGTGCATATTTTAAAGCGGCCACCGAATTCTCGGAATAATCCGTGGCGTATAGAATTGTTTTCACTCTTCATTTTATTTAAGTGTCAAAACTATAACTCCAAAGGGTGGGATAAAATGACCTAAATCATACTGCCAGTTTTTTCTCCATGACCTAGGTCCTTACAAGCATGGGGTCACTGGTTCGAGCCCAGTAGGGTCCACCCGGTAAAAAAAAGGCCTTCACATCTGTGAAGGTCTTTTTCGTTTTTCTGTAATGTACAGTTTGTGCACACTTTTGAAATTTTCTTCATTTCACCTTAAAATTTAACATAAGTAAGCTCAAATTCATCAAATTGGCGCAAATTATATCTGTATTTTAGGAATTACTGTTACTAGCTTTTTAGAAACATAGAAGAACAGGACTATCTTAAATTTATTATTATAACAGTCCCATAAAACGTTCATTTTATGGGACTGGACTTGGATAAAGACAAATATCAAACAATGGCTTGGTTATATTTGGACAATATACTTGGAGAATTTAATTCGATTACAAAGTTAGGGTATGTGGGTTTTTCCACTTGGACGAGGGAAAAACTGTGGAGGACAGTATTTCAATTTTAATTCATCTTTCGGCTGTCTAAATTTCTCAATAATCCAGTTCTCAATTACAGGTTTTGTAGCCTTCCCCTTTTTCATATCGGAAGTCTTTGTATCCGGTGGTTTTTCCAATATTGATGGATTTACTGATGAAGAGAAAAAATTTTGGTTAACAATCACTCCGGAAATAGTGGAGGAGTCCTAGGATGGTTGGCATCTTGAATACCAACGACTATATCCAGAAAATGATTGGAAAACGTTGATACAAGACCTCCAGGGTATGGTCAATGATGAAATCTATATTACGAGAAATTGGAGTGTATTACCAGCAAAGTCTTGCTTGCCTATGGCGATTCATAATTTTTTTGGAAAATGATAATTTGTTGAAACAGTTTCTAACACCATAATCTTGTTCATTCTCATGCTTATGTTGGTATTTGCGTTGTAGAAATTTTGAGAGTTGGAACCCGAATTAATTTAAATGCTGGTAATCGAGTAGGCGGCGTTTTCCTTATAGAATTAACTTATTGATCTGGCTTATTAGTGTACGGTCCAGCCCCCATCAACGGCGATAGCTTGTCCGGTGATGAAAGACGCTGCGTCTGAACATAAAAAGACAACTGTTTTGGCAATTTCTTCCGGTTGCCCCATTCTGCCCATGGGTTTAGCAGTTATTAACTGCTTTAACACCTTGGGGTCCCCTCCTGTAAACCTGTCAATCATAGGTGTTTGTATGACCCCTGGACAAACAGCATTCACACGAATCCCTTGTTTGGCATAATCCAATGCAACATTTTTTGTTAAACCTACTACCCCGTGTTTAGATGCTACATACGCTGGAATTCCCTCAAATCCAACTAATCCAGCAATAGATGCATTGTTCACAATAGAACCACTCCCAGTTTTGAGTATTTCAGGAATTTGATATTTCATGCAATGCCAAACTCCTTTTAAATTAATATTGATGGTTTTGTCCCAGTTATCGTTGGTACAATCTGTGACAGGAGCTGGTATTCCTTCTATTCCAGCATTGTTAAAAGCAAAATCTAGTCTACCGTAGTGAGCAATGGTTTTAGTTACTAAGTTTTTAACATCTTCTTCTTCAGATACGTCACACTTAATAAAAATAGCCTCACCACCATTTTCTCTAATTATTTTTTCAGTTTCTTCGTCTTCCAACCAGTCAGAAAGCACGATTTTCGCACCGCGTTTTGCAAAAGCTATAGCCGTAGATTTACCAATGCCAAATGTGCTTCCTGTTACAATAACCACCTTCTCTTTGAAAATTTGTTCCATATTGTTTGATTTTATATGTGTGCTAACAATTGTATATAAGTACTGGTAC
>JAGLKG010000581.1 GCA_023141835.1 Maribacter sp.
CGAGGCACTTTTGCCTTGTCAAATTGCATATAGTAGGAGCGAAGCCGGTAATATTCCATCTTGTCGGTCTGATATAGTTCTTTTGTCGGTTTAACCGTTTCATCGACTGGTTGCTGATCCTCTTGGTCGAATGCGGTAAATGATATCCCTGTTTGAGCAGTAGGGATTTGTGATGTATTGGAAGTAGGAATATCATTTCGGATTTCCTGTCCTTGATAACCCGATCGGATTCTTGAGCCAAGAATATTGGTGATTGCCTGTTGGGGCTTGATGTACCATGTTTTCTGGACGGGGTTATCCTTGAATTCCAGGACAAACTCATACGAATTCCCGTTAAGGGTAATTACCGTCAAAAAAGTGAAGTCCTCCTCCTTAATGGACCGCTCGTTATGGTAGAGTTTGAGGATCCTTTTAGAAAATACACTTCCGTCCTCTTGAGGGTCGGACATAAAAAAATTGAGGTCGTCCCCTAATATCCGGTCCGATATATCGGTCGGAAAAATAACCACCGCTGCACTGGTCGATACTTGTATCGTATCCCTTTGTGCAAATCCAAAAACACCTACTAGCAGTATCAGTAAGGTTGATTTTATATTCATAGGTTGTTGATTTAACGGGTGGATAGAATCAGCTTGTCATTATTGACCAATAGAATCTTATCACGCTCTCGATACTTTTTCTTTCTAAAAAAACGCCCGAACGATGTTATGGCCGCACCCAATAATTGCGAATTTGATTGTTGCGCTAGTTCAGTACCGGCCCGGTTCACACCTTGGGTCTGGGTGTCGCCTTGGAACTCCCGCCATAACTCTCCAGCGCGCTGACTGTACATCCCAACATTTCCATCTGCAATATCCTTAACTTTAAGTGCAACGGGAACGTGGTCTATATTGGTGACGTTCATCATTACACGTGACCCTTGGATATTGGCAATGGCGTAAATGAAAGTGTTCTTTTTAAAGACATTGTCCTTATAGCTGATAGGGTTGTTCAATATCAGAATAACACGGTCTCCCGGTAGTATAAATTGGTCTCGATAAATGGATGCTTGAAATTCCAAAAAGCTATCCGTATCGCTTTGATTTTCCATATTTTGCTGTGGGGCTGAATAATCCTGTGACCTAGCCAAACGCTCTTCCCTTGCCTTTAATAACCCGGCTCTGTAACTCGCCTGTTTTTCGGCTTCTGTCCCAAGTCCAAGATTGGTTGGTTCTTCGGGGGAATCCATATCCCAGAGGTCTTCGTTAAAATTGTTTCTTGAGGGCTTTCTCGATGCCTCTTTTTCAAGTACACTGGTTGCATCCAGAATTTGGTTCCCGGTTCCCTGCTCTTTCTTTTTATCAAAGGGGTTGACCATAAGTACGGTATCCCGTTCTCTTTCTTTTCGGTAAAATGCGCTTCTACTATTGGCATCAAGGGTGTCCAAAGTAATATTGAAGTCGGTTTGTGGAGAAACAATATTCCCTTGGGAAACGGTGTTATCGGAACTACTGTCCTCGGATTTAAAAGCGTATATCGATACAAAGAGAATGCCGCCCATAATGGCCATTCCTATAACCAGATATAGTTTTTTTTGATATTCCGTGGGCCGATTCATAGCTCCTTATATTTTATTATACGTAATTCCTTGAACTCTAAAACTTCCATATCGACCACTTTAAATCCCGTAAAATTGCTAAATCCATAGCTTTTTTGCACTATTTTTCCGACAGTCACCACCTTTTTTACGACAACATCATTCGTTCGTAGTGTTTTAAGTGTTCCCGTTAGTGTGAATTGTGGCAGATCATGGGTATAATCAATATCGATATCAGATTCCTTGACATCAAAAATTACGCTATAATCACCGGAGATCAAGTTGGAATAATATCCTTTTGATTCCAAAAGCCGAAAAAGCATATCAACGGTTTTGTCCCCCATTTCCATTGCCTTTGATTTATTCTTTTCAATATACTGTGTATTGGGTTCGACGCTCCAAACGTAATTGTGGAACAGTTCCAGAAAACCTTTATGTGCCAATTCAAGAGGTCTTGAAAAATCCTCTTCCAGTTGCGCTTTGATTATTGAGCCGTTAACGGCAACATAGATTTCGTTGCGTTTCTGGGCACTTGCCTTGTCCATTGCGTTTTTATAAAGAAACATCGCGCTTACGGACACAAGGATGCAAACCAGTCCGGCTGTTAGGGAACCGACGACAAAAAGACGCTCTTTAGTCGCTATATTGTTTAATATCTTCATAATAAGTTATGCTTTGATTAATGCTTTTCGAGCTGCCAAAACGGCGGCAGCAGCGGCCTTTTTGCTTCCTCCTATACCTGAGTTTGTTTTTGCTATACCCCATTTTACCATTGAGGGAACAAAAAAATAAGATACTCCCAGCATAATGAAAAAAGCAACGCCCAAC
>JAGLKG010000582.1 GCA_023141835.1 Maribacter sp.
TCAATCCTTTATTTGAACTTTATTCTAAGAATCTAATTAAATCTCGTCCGCCATATAAAATTCTAACAATTCGTAGTTTTCCTTTTAGCTTGCGGTAGAATATAATATGTGAAATGTATGGCAGACTATACAGACCTTTTTTGATATCATTCCTCTCTCGACCGATATCAGGATTGTCACTCAATTTTTCAAAGTGATCTTCCAAGCCAATCAGGTATTTGATAGCTTGGGCATTGCCAAACTTATTTTCTCCAAACTCGAAAATGTCCACTGCCGCTTCCTCGGAGAGGACATAAGTATATGTCATATGCTTTTCTTAGACGCTATTATCTGACTCATTGATAATTCGCTATCTGGGCCATCCCATCCTTTCTCAATTTCCCTTCTGAGATCACGTATAACCTTCTCTCTGTAAATGCCGTGTAACCTTAGGGCGTCTCTGATTACCTCACTATTATTCTGATACTCGCCAGAAGCGACCTGACCGCTTATGTACTCCTCCTGTTTTTTGGTGAAACTAATGTTCATGTCCTATTAATTTTATAACTAATATAATAAAAAATGTCCAAATAAGCTATATTTAGACATTTTGGGTTGGTGTATATTAGTTTTATTGGGTTTTTATGTAATATAGCGAGGTGAATTTTCCAACATAATCATCCATAAATCCTTTTTTCCTAAACTCATAAATCCCAACTATTTCCACTTGATGCATGTTTAAATCTTCATATACTGTATCAAAATCTAGAGCAGGCTCAAAAGAATCAATCCAAATCCAAGAAGTTCCATCGGTAATTGAAACATTATGGGAAGACATTGAAATTTGCCCTTTTATTTTTATTGTGTCGTTATAGAATGCTGCCGGATTAGAAATTATAGTCTGAAATTCAGTCAGTTCAAGATTATTCGCGAGCATAGAATTACCATACCCTCTATTTTTTTGGCAAGCAAAAAATAACAGAGAAAGAATAATGATATAGTATGTTTTGACCAATGTTTTCAACTTACGTATTACCTGTTATGTCTTTTTAACCTGGAATCAATTAATCCTTTATTTGAACTTTAGCGCATCCTTGTTTAACTTATTTAAATGGTCCGAAGAAAAAATTAGCTATCAATAGAGCAAAAATAAAAGTATATCGCTTATTGGGAAAAACTTCATTGGAATAATATTCCAATGCGGTTCTTAGTTTTTTAATGTCGGTAAAGGAGAGTTTTTCCAATACTCATTTTTCATTTCTTGACCGGATATGGGCTGTAATGGACTATCCAATGGCAATGTATTTATCATAAGACGGCCATTATCTTTCATCCCACCTTCTGGCTGGATTTCTTGGGTGAAAAACTCACGGTACTGATGTATGTACTCCCATCTTCTTTCATCTAGTTTGTTGCCCAAGCTATCCTTAATAGCACCATATGAATACTTTATATCGGAAACTTGTAAACTATCGTTCTCATTGAAAATAGAGTCAATGCTAGCCTTTGATTCCTTATTCTTAATATTGGGGCACACTACAAACGTTCTTTCATCCTCAAGAAAATAAAAGTCCTCAAGGGGTAAGATCTGATCTTTGTAGGTGATCTTAAAATCTTTTTTTCTGATTCTATCTCGTTGCGCGGGAATTTTATTCAACCGAACTCTAAAGGATGTATCGTTCAAATTAAGAACGAACTTAGATTTGAAGGGAGCCGGTCTTTGTATTAGAACCTTATTATAAAATGAAATAAAATTTAGGTACATACTTTTATGAGTTCCTCTAGCATATGCTATTTGAATGTGATATAGCATTTCACTGTTCATTGTTTTAAAACCGTTCGTGAACCTTTCTTTTTCGTTCACGGAAATACCGTTGTCTCCCGGTTGTTTGCGTTTAAACACGGCATAGTCCAATTTGTGGATGGCGAAATCATTCGCGTTGATGAAAATTTTGCCCGCTGCACGATAATCGTCGTTCCTGTATACCAGATTGATCTCGTAAATAGTTTCTTTTCCATAGTTGGTTTTTCCTGTCAATCGAAATCGGTGGTTGTCAATAAAGTCGGACGATATATCATCTACAAATGAAAATGATTCCAGGCCATAATTCCGAATGGCGTCATGCATCCTTAAAGTAATGAACTCATTACCGCCATCATTCTTCATTTTTGCATTGGGCACAACTTTGTTAAAACCTTCGTAGTCATAGGGTTGTTTCGCAAATAAATCCATTTCAAAATTTGGATTTTGACTATACGAATAGAGCTGGTATTGATTATCTAGTATGTGTTTTGTGCCAAAACCTTCATCCTCCACTTTGACAATCGCTTCACTTAGGTTCGTATAATTCCCATTTTTGACTTGATAATCGCGATAATACCCAATAATATTGAAATTTTCAGCGGGGTAGTTCTGGGGAATACTGTTCACAGCTATCCTCACAATTTGTTTGGTACTTAGCTTTTTGATATTGGCGGAAACCACGACTTCGTTCAGCTTAAAACCTTCGGGTTTTAGAACTATGATATTACCCTGATCTTCCGAAAGTTCTTCGATTAAGATCTCTTTGCTCGAATAACCCATACAAGAGATTTCGATGGTCTCGCCCAATGCTTTGTACCGTAATGGTATCTTAAAAGTGCCATCGATATTTGTGATAACCCCCAAGGTCTTGCCCTTTATCCTGATGCTGGCAAACGGAACAGGTTCATTTTGAGTGGAATCGACCAATTGTCCAAAAATATAGGTTCGCTCTTGAGAAGAACAAAAGAACGTTGTTAAAAGGAATAAGATGAAAAAGTAGTTCTTGAACATAAGTTTTTTGTCAGTTGGTGTTGCGCTGTAAGGGGGTGTTCATCCAATAATCATCAGACCCGTCCGGCATGGCAATTGGTTGTCCCTTAAAAATAGGTTTTCTTTTGTTCATGAAATTAGTGTCAAATGGCGCGCGGGCATCCAATTTTACACGTTGAACAAAAAACTCCCTGAATTGCCGATAATTCTCGGTCCTTGGCATATTGACTATATTACCCTCAAAATCTCTTACGTTCGTGACCTTTATGTCCAATAACTCACTGTTGAACATGCGCTTTCTCTCGGCGACATTGATTTCCCTCATTGCATTGGATAAGGTTCCCTTTTTTAATTTTGGATAGACCTTCAGTGAGTCCTTGAATACCTCTACTTTGCCTACATCCCATTTGGTCCCTTTAAAAACGATACTATAATTGTTTTTATTCTTAGCGGAAGCCGAATCGATCGACCTGTTGAACCTAAGACCAAAATAGCCCTTTGAAAGCGATATGCTCGTATCGGTTATTTTAAATATGGGGGAGAGATTAAGCTCAAAATTATTTTGAAAAGAGATGTAGTTCAGGTACATTTTTTCCTTGATCCTGCTGTATTCTACCACCGCATCAAAAATCATTTTACGCTTGTGACCGTGTTTATTTTTAGTCCGAAATCCATTCTTTTCAGTATTATCGTATAGAGCGTATTCCATTTTATAAATGGCATAATCGGTTTTAGAAATATATAGTCTTGTGTGTGCCCTATAGCCAGGTTGCTGCGCATAGCCCCCTATTACGTACAATGCCTCATCCCCTAAATAAGTTTCTTCGTTTTTCGAAAACCTGTGATGAACCAAAAAGTCTGCCTCAAACCTGCCAACAAAGTCATAGGAAAAGTCGTTGAAGTTCCTGATGGCATCGTGAATTCTTAAGTTCGTAAACTCGTTCCCATCATAATTTTCCAAATACGCCTTGTCAATAATTTTCTTTCCTGTGCTGTAATCATATTTCTGTAAAGCCAGTGTATCTCGTTGAAAATCCTTGTTCTCTTTCGTATCCAACAATTGCACCTCGGAAGTATTAAAATCTTCTTGGTCGAAACCTTGATCGAAAACTTCTAAAACCGCTTCATTCAAATTGATGTAGTTGCCATTTTTCAATTGATAGTCACGATAGTAGCCCACTGTAGAAAAAGAATGCAATGGATAGTTGTCCCGTATGGCTTCAATGGCCTTTTTTACGATTCCATAGGCCGAATAATTTCTTTTCTTTCGTTTGGCATGTACAACAGCTTCCTCTAAAGCTATAGCACGGGGATTTAATCTTAATAGGTTCAGCTTCCCTTCTGTCAAAGTCATAATGGAAATCTCCCTTGTATTGTATCCCATGGATGATATTTCAATGATGTCACCATATTCTTTATACCGTAAGGGAATTCTAAAACTACCGTCCACATTGGTAATAACGCCCAAGGCCCTATCCTTGATCCTGATATTGGCGAATACAACAGGCTCGTTCGTTTTAGCGTCAACAAGCTTTCCGACAATATAGTCTTGTTGTTGGGCCAGCAATGGACATGAAAACAGAAGAAGCAAACAATAAACTATATGGGTCGATATGTCTTTCTTCATTGTAGGAACAAGTTTT
>JAGLKG010000583.1 GCA_023141835.1 Maribacter sp.
TTATTAAAGTCATGTCTAGTTTGAGTAGAAACATTAATAAATACATCCGAACATTTAGGATTTATTTAACGTAATAAACCCTTAAATTTGGAATTGCTAATTCGACCACTGATGATGAGATTTCTGAGTGCCTTGGCACTTCTTCTTTCCACTATATTTTCATATGCCCAGGACCTAAACAAAAGTTTCACCGTAAAGCACATCTCAAATACCGAAAATATAACCCCAGATGGCGTATTGGATGAGGCCATTTGGGAGACGGCAGAGAGTGCTCATGATTTTTGGGAACATTTCCCGAATAATTCAACTCCAGCCAACAATCAGTCAGACATCAAGATGCTGTATGATGATAAAAACCTATACATTGGCATAAAAGCCAAAACCATAGGCAAAAACTATATGGTTCAATCCTTAAAACGTGATTTTAGGGCAGGAGATAGTGATAATATCACCCTGTTGTTCGATACATTCAATGATGGAACCAATGCCTTTTTATTTGGAATTAATCCGTTTGGTGTTCGAAGGGAAGCGCTAATGTCAGGTGGAGGAAATGATATAAGGGGGTTTAATCTCTCATGGGATACAAAATGGGTAGGGGATTCCAAAATGTATGACGATTACTTTACTTCAGAATTGATAATTCCATTGACGGCTTTCAAATTTAAAGAAGGTGAGACGAAATGGGGCTTTAATAGCTATCGGTTTGACACCCAATCGAACGAAACGAGTACCTGGATGAAAATTCCTCAAAATCAAAATTTTTTTGGAATGACCTACATGGGCGATATGATTTTTGAAAGACCATTAGGGAGGTCTCGCTCACCATTAGCTATAATCCCTTATACAAATGCCATATCGCAAAAAGATTTTGAGGCTGGTAATCAACTCACTAATATGAAGTTTGGTGGTGATGCCAAAATTGCTATCGGTAATACTATGAATATGGATGTTACCCTGAACCCCGATTTCTCACAAGTAGAGGTAGATGACCAGGTGACCAATCTAACCAGATTCGAAATTTCCTTGCCGGAGAAGCGACAATTCTTTATTGATAATAGTGACCTATTTGCTAGTTTTGGTGATTCGCGTGATGCCAATCCATTTTTTTCAAGACGAATTGGCATCGCTAAGGATACCGCAGACAATTCCATCGAGAATAAAATAATCGGCGGCGTGCGCTTAAGTGGCAAATTAAACAAAGACCTGCGTTTGGGGTTATTGAACATTCAGACCGAAGCAGATGTGGGCAATGAAATAGCATCCAACAACAATATGATGTTCGCCATTCAGCAAAAAGTTTTTGCACGATCCAATATTGGTATGTTCTTTATCAATAGACAGTCTATAAAAGATTACACCTTTTTAGCTGAAGAAGACAAATACAATAGGGTCTTTGGTATTGACTATAACCTGCTATCAAAAGACAATATGTGGAATGGTAAATTTTTCGCGCATAAATCATTTCAGCCAACAGGCGGGGACAAAGATTATTCGGCGGGAGGAAGTATGATATTCAATTCAAGAAATTATAATGTCTATTCAAAATTGGTCTATGTTGGTGAGGATTTCCGTTCTGATCTTGGGTTTGTGAGAAGAACCGATATTTTAAAAAGCTTTGTAAGATTAGAGCGTGTGTTTTGGCCAAAAAAGGGAATCTTGAACAGTCACGGTTTCCAATTCCTTCCATATTTCAATTGGAGTCCTAGTACAGGTTTAAAAAATACCGATTATGCCCTAAAAAGCTCTTGGGAAGCTAGGTTTAAGGATTTTTCGATGGTGAGCGCAGGCTTTGAAAACAGATTCACTTTCCTTACTGATGATTTTGAACCCACTGGGGAAGATAATGCAATACCAATACCGGGCAACCAAGGGTATCATTACAATAGTTTGGAGTTTGAATATAGATCGGATCGAAGAAAAATATTTTCTTATAGTTTTGAATCCGCTTTAGGGAGGTTTTTTAATGGTCAAAAATACTCCATAATGGGTATGATGACCTATCGCTTTCAACCCAAAGTATTTCTTTCCATGCTTTTTGACTATAATAAGATAGAGTTACCTTCTCCGTATGCTACAGCTGATTTATGGCTTCTAAGCCCAAAAATTGACATCACTTTCAACAAATCACTTTTTTGGTCGACTTTGGTGCAATACAGTACCCAACAAGATAATCTAGGTTTAAACTCAAGGTTGCAGTGGCGTTTTGCCCCTTTATCAGATTTGTACTTAGTATATAACGACAATTATTTTACAGACACATTTGCACCTAGATCCAGATCTATTAACCTCAAATTCACCTATTGGTTGAATATTTAACATCAGATCGAGGAAGAACGTGTGTCCCTATTGATGGGATTTAAATTAAATCTATTAAGACATGAGTTGCCTAAATATAGTGCTACAAACCAATACAAAATCTAAGACAAGACTTTTTTGGGTTATTTTGCTGCTCCTTTCCTCTTCTTCCATTTTTAGCCAAACAGAACATAGGTCTTTTATGGTAAAACTTATTTCTCAATCGAT
>JAGLKG010000584.1 GCA_023141835.1 Maribacter sp.
GCTAGTTTACCGTCCGTTTTTTTGGTAAAGGAGCCTTTGTCATTTACAAATATCTCCACCCCCATAAATTCGCCTACGATCATTAAATCTTCATCTCCATCGCTATCCAAATCTTGAAATATCGCATCTGTAATCATTCCAATACCGTTTAGTTCGTTTGCAACTTTATCGGTCACATTGGTGAAATTTCCCTTTCCATCATTTTGAAGAATAAATCCCGAGCATGGGGCCCCATATTGGAGAGGAATAATACGTTCCCCAACAAATAGATCCAAATCTCCATCATTATCAATGTCAGATGCAATTACTGTGGAGGTACTGTGAACCGATTCTTTAGCTGGTAGCTGCTGACTAGACAACTCAAAACTTCCTGCTCCGTCATTTAGATAAAGCCTATCCAAAAAACTGGTCGAATATCTAGAAAATTCAATGCCTCCACTGCATACATACAAGTCCAAGTCCCCGTCGTTATCGGCATCAAAAAACAAGCTTGCCGCATCTTCTGAATTGCTGCTTTTATTAAAATATTGTCCTTTGCTGGGAATAAAAGTGTTATTGCTGCCTAAGAGCAGCGTTGGCGAATTGCCTTTAGAGCCACCAATAAACAAGTCTTGTTGGCCGTCATTGTTTATATCTGCCATTGAAATTTTAGGTCCTTCGGTACTATACATATGGTGCAAAAGACGATCTCTATCAAAATCAACAAAACGGTTTTCTTTGTGTTTAAAGTTAATCGTTGTATTGATTTTTTGGAACAAGGATTTTTCACGGGATATAGAATCTTGTTTAACAACTTTGGCATTTTGTTCGGATAGGACCAATGTTTGATCAACTTTTACATTGTCCAAGGACGTGACCTTACCGGAAGGCCAGGTAATGATAACCGATACTGGTTTATTGGTCTCAAGTCCGAAGTTAGGTCGTGGATCCATACTGGACTGAAATCCTCTTACAGGCTGATTTTCAATGGTAAGATGATTTGGTTTGATTTCTATTTTTGAACCTATCCCGAACCTGTTTTTGTTTTCACCTTTTAGAACAAACTTAAGATAATAGCCTTGTTCTTTATCCATGGTGGTGTTTCGGTAAACAAAAGCTTTCATATTGAGGTTGTTCACCACAAGGTCTAAATCTCCGTCGTTATCAAGATCACCGTATGCGGCACCATTGGAAAAACTTTCCGTTAGTAAGCCAGATTCTTCAAATTTGTTAAACTTTAGTTTACCCAAATTTTTGTAAGCATGATTTTTTTGTTTGTTTGATGGAATGATCTCGACCAACTTTGCATAATTTACCGTATCATTGGTAATAATTGACCTTAAAATCTCTTCGTTGGAAATATATTGCAAATAATCTTGATCGGTGAGATCCTTGTATACTCCGTTGGCAATAAAAAGATCCTTAAGACCATCGTTGTCCATATCAAAGATCAAAGCTCCCCAGCTCCAATCTGATGCTTCAACACCACTTAATCTGCCTATTTCACTAAATGAATTATTTGTATTGTTCAATTGAAACGTATTCCGAGTGAATTGATGGTAATACCCGCTATTGACTTTTAGTTGATATTTGTTCCAATCTTCAAAGGTTGTCACGGTTTTTAAACGGTCGTATTCTGACGGAAGCATCTCCGTGACAAAAATATCATTGTATCCATCATTATTTATATCTGCCATATCCGCGCCCATGGATGCGGCGCTAATTGCTGTTATTTGATTTTCCAGTTGTTCGGAGAAGGTGCCGTTTTGATTATTTATATAGAGATAATCCCGCTCAAAAAAATCGTTTGAAACGTAAATATCTTCCCAACCGTCATTATTCACATCACCAATGGTAACGCCTAGGCCAAATCCTACCACACTGCCATAAATGCCTGCTTTTTCGCTAACATCCACAAATTTACCATCAACGTTTTCCATTAATTTGTCTCCGCCCAACAGATCTCTTTTTGGGCGCTCATTTCGTTGAAGGTTAAAACTGCCGATTGCTTGATATGAATTATTCAATATGTAGGCATCGAGGTCTCCATCCTTGTCATAATCAAAAAAAGAGGCATGCGTTGAAAATCCATTGTCGGCTAGATTGTAAGCAGCAGCCATCTCTGTAAACGTCGCTTGCCCAGAGCTGGTCGAAGGGCCATTATTTATAAAGAGTTCGTTTTGTTTGTTTTCTCCATTAAGGTCTCCAGAGTTACACACATAAATATCTAAATATCCATCAGCATTAATATCTACCATTGAGACTCCCGTAGACCACGGTTTTATTCCGCCGACCATAGCCTTTTCTGTAATATCCTCAAATTGAAAATCACCTAAATTTAGGTAGAGCCTGTTCTGTTTTTGATTTGCGGTAAAATAAATATCGGGTAAACCATCATTGTTGATGTCACCTATGGCCACCCCTCCACCATTGTAGTAGTTACGGTATTTATATACGTTGAAATCATTGTCAAAACCAAGGTCATTGGAAAAATCAATACCTGTTTTCGATTCATCCAATAGTTCAAAGATTTTTTGAGGTTCCTTTATTTCTGTATTGCAGTTGATCAACAAGATAGAAAAGATGGCTAAAAGTGCTCTTTTAAAAGTCATGGGCAGTACAATTTTTATGTTAATCCAGTGTGGTTCTAAGATCGTCTATCAGTACCTTAACAGTTTCGTTATCGTCCAATGGTTTTATAATAATACGGCGATTTCCATCAATTTTTACAAAAATATTCCCGTTGTTCTTTTTCATTTCAACTTTAAGAAAATCGTTGCCCGGATACCAGGATCTTAATGTGTCTTTGACAGCATGAATTAAGTTATCCGATTGCAAGGATTTGTTCCATAGGGACCAAGCATTGTACGAGAATTGTATATCCATTCCGGTCATTACTTTTTCTTTGTTGAAAATCCCATAAAAATGCATAGTAGTGGCATATCTTGGATCATCTCCCTTTTTAGTTGGCAGAAGATATTTAACGGACATTTTAACGCCACCATTGGTTACAATTTTATCTTGGTTTAGTTTCAAACAAATAGCAAAGAATTCTTGATTGGTCTGTCCAAACTTCAGCCCTAAAAAGAGGGAGTCGTGTACAATTCCTTTCGCTGTTTCGGTTTTTATAAGCTTTGCATATTTAGATTCTGAGCAACCAGCCAGCGAAATAAAAAGAATGGATATAAAAATATTAAAACTTATTTTTAAAAGTCTGAAAACTTGTTTTTTCATTATTTATGGGTGCAATTAATATTTTATTAGTGCCGTGGTCAATCCACTTCAGGCCTCTAATTTGTCCTTTAATGTTTAAAGAGAACACTTCGGTTTTCTTGTTTTTTGGCCTATAGGGTCCAAAGATGGCCCATCCCATTGAAGCATCATACCTCCCGAATTGAGGTTTGACCAAGTATTGATTTCCTCCAAAGAATAAATCTTCATACCCATCCCCATCTATGTCTGCAGAGGTAATGGCATATACGGGGGCATACTGTATTTTACTTGGAAGTTTTTTGAAAATAAATTTTCCTTGTTCATTAAAAAATACGCCACTTTCAATAATTTGTAGATCAGAGGACCTTGCTTTATTCAATATTTCTTCGGGGAAAATAGATTTAATATCTGCCTTACTGTAATCTTTATAGTATAGTAATTTCTTTTTCAGCGACGGTATTTGAGAAATCAATTCGTCTCTATCCACAATCGGATAATACATATTGTCTTTCTTTTTACATATAATCTGTTCTTGAAAACCATTGCCATCAAAGTCTAAAATATACATTCGCATGTTCACTTCAAAAAAGTTGTTGAGACCAATATTACCCGCTACAATATCTTGGTCCCCGTCTCCATCGACATCCGCGAGTTTCATGGAAGACCAAATCCCGGATGTATTGGAGAGATTATATGAATTGCTCTTGTCTTCCAGTTTAGAATTCTTATTGATGAAGATTTTGATTGGCATCCATTCCCCAAGGACAATAAGATCCTGCCAGCCGTCATTATTGACGTCTGTCCAGCTGGCATCAGTGATCATTCCAATATTGGAGAGGGCATCATTTTGGATGGTTTTAAAATTTC
>JAGLKG010000585.1 GCA_023141835.1 Maribacter sp.
AAATGCCTACCACAGTGTCCTTGATTTAATAGGGGATACTCCACTTATCAGATTAAATAAAGTAACAGCCAAACTATCGGGTAATTTTTATGCCAAAGTAGAGGCTTTTAATCCTGGGCATTCCTCAAAAGACAGGATAGCTTCTTATATCATAGACCAAGCCGAAAAGAAAGGAATATTGACCGAAGGCAGTACAATTATAGAGACTACCTCGGGGAATACGGGTTTCAGTATTGCCATGGTTAGTATAGTTAAAGGCTATGAGTGCGTCTTGGCGGTTAGTTCCAAGTCCTCAAAAGACAAGATAGATATGTTAAGGTCGTTGGGTGCCAAGGTTTATGTATGTCCGGCCCATGTCAGTGCCGATGACCCAAGATCGTACTATCAAGTAGCTAAGCGACTACATGGAGAGATCAAAGGCTCGGTATATATAAATCAATATTTCAATAAATTGAATATTGATGCACACTATGCTTCAACGGGTCCTGAAATTTGGGAACAGACCAATGGAAACATTACACATTTGGTAGCCTGTAGTGGTACAGGTGGTACTATATCAGGTATAGCGAAATATTTGAAGGAGAAGAATTCTGCTGTTAAAGTAATTGGTGTGGACGCTTTTGGATCAGTATTGCAAAAATATCATGAAACAGGGGAATTTGATACCGATGAAATATACCCTTATCGTATTGAGGGGTTAGGTAAAAACTTAATTCCTTCAGCAACGGATTTTGATGTTATTGACAAGTTCATTAAAGTAAGTGATGAGGAAAGTGCCCATGCGGCTAGGGAATTGGCAAAAACAGAAGGTATTTTTGCAGGATATACCAGTGGTGCGGTTATGCAAGCCTTAAAACAGTTGGCCGAATTGGGAACTTTTGATAAAGACAGTAATGTAGTGGTGATATTTCCTGATCATGGTTCGCGTTATATGAGTAAAATCTATAGCGATAAATGGATGGAAGACCAAGGGTTCTTGAGTTCCAATGTAGAAGAAGAAACGCAAAAAATACAATTTGTAAAATAACACTCGATTTATTTAAAGAGATAGAAAGCAATGACCCCATAGTCATTGCTTTTTTTGGTTCTAAAATAAGTTATGAATGCTAATGAAAAATCTATACTTTTGCAGTCAAACCAACTAGGTGTAATGAGAGACTTGTTTGAAAGAATAATTGAGAATAAAGGTCCGTTGGGAAAATGGGCTTCTCAAGCAGAAGGATATTTTGTTTTTCCAAAATTAGAAGGGCCTATTTCCAATAGGATGAAGTTCCAGGGCAAGGAAGTAATCACTTGGAGTATTAATGATTACTTAGGACTTGCTAATTCACCAGATGTTAAGAGCGTTGATGCTGAGGCTGCTGCTGAATATGGTTCAGCATACCCTATGGGCGCAAGAATGATGAGCGGTCATACCGATTCTCATGAACAATTGGAGCAAGAATTGGCTGCATTTGTACAAAAAGAATCTGCATATTTATTGAATTTTGGTTACCAAGGAATGGTTTCGGCCATTGATGCCTTGGTTTCAAAAGACGATATTATTGTATATGATGTTGATTCTCATGCCTGTATTATTGATGGTGTTCGTTTGCATATGGGTAAGCGCTTTACCTTTAAGCATAACGATATTGAAAGTCTTGAGAAAAACTTGGAACGTGCTAAAAAAATGGCCGAACAGACTGGCGGTGGAATTTTGGTCATTACCGAAGGCGTTTTCGGCATGCGTGGCGAACAAGGAAAGCTTAAGGAAATAGTTAACCTTAAGAAAAAATACAATTTCAGATTATTTGTAGATGATGCCCACGGTTTTGGAACTTTAGGAAAGACAGGGGCAGGTGCCGGAGAAGAGCAAGAGGTTCAAGATGATATAGATGTTTATTTTGCAACTTTTGCCAAATCTATGGCGGGTATTGGGGCTTTCCTGGCTGCTGATAAAGGAATAATCGATTATTTGAAATACAATTTGCGTTCCCAAATGTTCGCAAAGTCCCTACCCATGATTTATGTAAAAGGGGCTTTAAAGCGTTTGGATATGTTGCGTACCATGCCAGAATTAAAGGCAAAGCTTTGGGAAAACGTAAATGCACTTCAAAACGGACTTAAGGAAAGAGGTTTCGATATTGGGACTACTACCAGTTGTGTTACCCCAGTGTATTTGAACGGTAGTATTCCTGAAGCTATGGCTTTGGTAAAGGATTTACGTGAGAACTATGGAATATTCTGTTCGATTGTAGTATATCCTGTAATCCCGAAAGGTCTTATTTTGTTGAGATTGATACCAACGGCCACGCATACCTTGACAGATATCGAAGAAACATTAGTAGCATTTTCAGCCATTAGATCGCGCTTGGAAAATGGAACCTACAAAAGATTATCGGCAGCTGTTGCGGCTGCAATGGGGGAATAGACAAAATCATTCGATTTTGCATATCACAATACTAAAAATCCAAACTTCAAAAATACAACTGGAGTTTGGATTTTTTTAATCAGCCCAACGCTTTCCGGAAGGTACATCGTCTTTGATAGATTTTAGGGTCAAAATGCTTCCACATTTGTTGTATTGCAATGTTTTCTTCCAGTTCTGGAGTACGGTAGCACATCTCGATTTTTTTCTCCGTAAATGTTTTATGGTATTGATTAAAAATAATAGCTGTAACCCCTTTATTCTGATATTCTGGATGTATCCCAATTAAATAAAAGATGACGTCCTTATTGAATCTTTTTGCCTTCAATAAATGAAATATGCCAAACGGGAATAATTTACCATTGGCCTTTTGTAATGCTTTTGAAAAAGAGGGCATTACAATGGCGAATGCAATGAGTTTATCTTCTTTATCTACAATAAACTTAATGTACTCTGGATTTATAAAACTAATGTACTTTTTCTTAAAGTAAGCCTTTTGAACCTCGGTTATTGGAACAAAGGAAGACAACGAAGCATAAGACTCATTAAAGAGATCGAACATTTTATCGGCCATGGGAAGCACATCCTTGGTCTTGGTAAAATTAACCTCCCTAAGTCCGTATCGGCGTTTTATTAGACTTTGGACCTTGGAGAAAAGTACGGGATCTGCATTTTTTGCTGGGAATTTATTTTCCAAATATCCTTTTTCCTTTGCAAACCCAAGACGTTCGTAATGCTTTTTGTAATAGGCATGATTGTACCAGGTAATCATGGTGCCAATGTGCTCAAAACCTTCAGTAAGAACACCAACTTTGTCCAAGTTCGAAAAACCTACAGGGCCTTCCATATATTCAAGATTTTGACTTCTGCCTATTTCTGCTATCTTATCTAAAAGGGTTTCTGAAACTTCGGTGTCATCAATAAAGTCGAACCAACCAAAACGCATTTTTTTTACCTTCTGCTGTTTTATTTCAATCCAGTTGATGATAGCGGCAACTCTTCCAACGATGTTCCCTCCCTTATAGGCAAGGAAAAAACGGGCTTCGGCACTTTCAAAAGCGGGGTTTTTAGTTTTGTCAAATGATTCCAGCTCATCATTAATAATAGGAGGTACCCAATAGGGAGATCCTTTATAAAGGGTAAAAGGAAACTTGACGAATTTTTTTAAATCAGCTTTTGAAGAAGCTTCTTTTAGCGTAACCATACGAATGTTTTGTAAGGTCAATATTAGGAATATTAATCAAATACAGAAAAAAATTACAACCTCATTTTTAAGGAATTGTCAACCATTCTTAAAAAGATGAAAACTCTATTTACCAATTGTTCCTTTTTCCGGCTTTCTTAAGCTTTCGCAATTGTTTTTTAGATGGACCTAAATCGATATCCTCTGCTCCAAACCCTCTATTTTTCTTTTTTTTCTTCTTTTTCTTCTTTTTCATGGAGTTCTTTCCGATTTCTCCTCCATTTTGATTGGCATTCTGATCCTCAATGGCCTTGGGTTTGTCTGTATGGAAATCAAAACGATAGGAAGCTCCCATACTTATAAATATTCTAGAGGGCGTATTTTTAAAGCTTGCTCCTAGATTAATATCGGCCTGAAGATCTTCATTGAAAAGGTGTACAACACCACTTCGAATCAGAATGTCCGAATACCTGTCACTTTTAACCCCTTGATTTTCTACAAAAACTCTCCATTTGGGATTTTTGAAAGCATGTGACAGGGAAACCAAATAACTCATTTCAGGAAAATCTGTTCCTATGCGATCATAGGCGAGATTGGAAATAAGAACAAATCTAGGTGTTAAACGGCTTTGGGTGGCAACCATTACTCTAGGTGAAATAGTTGGATCTCCAACATAAAAAGGATTATCACCCAGTACAAAGTTGGCTCCGGCGTACAAAGAAACAGAGGGAATTAAATTTTTCATCTGAAAAATATTGTTGGCCCTCCAACTGTATAAATTAGGTTTGTTTCGCTCCGCACTTTTGTAACGATCGTATATTAAGAATTTAAGCCCTAATCTATTGCGGTGAAAATCAGTTCTTGAATCACTGGTTCCAAAATTTGAAAATGTGATATTTTGGTTTTGAAATGTACCTTCCCAGTTAAGTTCAAGTTGCTCGAATAAAAGTCCGTACCTAAGCGAAATATCGGTGCCCCAGATATTAGATTGGGTATTCAATACATTGTGATTTTGTTGCTCATACAATAGTCCAGCTTCCATTTGTAACACATTTTTTCCAATGGCATAAGCACTTACACTTAATCCAGGCCTATTTGAATTGATTACATCTGTATATTGCGAAAATCCCAAAAAAGGAACGAGTATCGAAAGGGTAAAAGCAAACTGTTTAATTTTTTTCATTTCAAAATATTTACCCATAGTCTGATTTTATTATTATTTTAAGACTTTTGCTCTGCTAATACAACGTGAGAATTGTACTTTTGATATATGATATTCAAATTATTATGACTTTTTTAAAAACGATTTTAATAATTCTTCTGGTATATTATCTGCTCAAAATTGTGGCAAGATGGTTTGTCCCGAGAATATTCAGCTATGCTGCTCGAAAGACTGAAGAAAGGTTTCGTGAAAATTTTGGAGGTTTTGCCAATCAAAATGGGGGAGAGGAGCAAAAAGTTGGGGATGTAATTATTGATAAAAACGCTACAAAAAAGAATCCGTCTTCGAAAAATGTTGGTGATTATATCGAATTTGAGGAAATAGATTGATTATTTTAGCAAAACCAACCCCTTACGTAAACCAATGAAGTTAGGTTTAAAAGCTTTCTACACCCATTTTTTCGTTTTAGTACTTTTTGTAATAACAGCTCTAGCATATTTTAGTCCTGTATTGCAGGGTAAGGTCATTGACCAATCTGATATTCGCCAATATACGGGAATGGCGAAGGAGCAAAATGACTTTCGAAAAAAGACAGGGGAAGAACCCTATTGGACCAATGGAGCTTTTGGAGGTATGCCTACATATCAATTGGGAGCATACTACCCCCACGATTATGTTAAAAAAACAGATAGACTAATTCGATTTTTACCAAGACCGGCAGATTATCTTTTTCTCTATTTTTTAGGCTTTTATATTTTGCTTTGCTGTCTGAAGGTAGATTACAAATTGGCAGCAATTGGGGCCTTGGCCTTTGGCTTTTCAACCTATTTAATAATAATACTGGGAGTTGGACATAATGCGAAGGCACACGCCATAGGTTATTTACCTGTGCTTTTGGGAGGTATAGTTTTAGTATTTCGAAAAAAATACTTGTGGGGTTTTGTTCTAACTGCCCTGGCCATGGCTTTGGAAATTGGAGCTAATCATTACCAAATGACCTATTATTTTATGCTGTTGGTCTTGATTTTAGGTGTTGCTTATCTTGTAGATGCCTTCCGAAAGAAGAAATTAAAGCATTATTTCACTTCCATTGGGATCCTCGCCCTTGCTGTGATATTGGGTATAGCCGCTAATGCCACAAGCTTGATGGCCACTAAAGAATATGCCGATTGGAGTACGAGAGGGAAATCTGAACTCACCATAAATTATGATGGCTTGCCCAAAGAAAATACCAATGGGCTCAGTAAAGCATATATCACACAGTGGAGTTATGGCATTACGGAATCATTGAACTTGTTTGTCCCAAGATTATTTGGTGGATCATCACAAGAAGATTTGGGGGAGAATTCTAAAACTTATAATTTTCTTATTGATCAGGGGATTTCAAGGAATCAGGCCCTTCAATTTAGTGGTTTATATCTGTACTGGGGAGACCAGCCAGGGACATCTGGTCCAGCCTATATTGGTGCTGTTATCTTTTTTCTATTTATCCTCGGATTAATATTGGTCAAAGGAAGAGCCAAATGGTGGCTTCTGGCAGGTGTTGTTATGTCACTCTCTCTTTCTTGGGGCAAGAATTTTGGTTTGCTTACAGATTTCATGATAGATTATTTTCCTCTTTACAACAAGTTTAGGGCAGTTTCTTCCATTCAGGTTATTCTAGAGCTTTGTGCACCAATTTTGGCCATATTGGGACTACAAGTAATTTTTAACTCTTTTGTCGCTAAATCAACGAAACTTAATGCCGTAAAAAAATCCGCACTTATTATTTTTGGATTGGGGATAGTGCTTTTGGTTGTCAAAGGACTTTTCAGTTTTATTGGACAAAATGACGAGTTATTGAAAAAAAATTATGGTGATGAATTGGTTTCACTAATTCAATTGGATAGGGAACAAGTATATAATAGTGACCTTTTCCGGTCGCTTATTTATGTTCTTTTGGCTGCCTTAGCAATATGGTTCTTTCTCAAAGAAAAAATCAAACAAAATGCTGTAATTATAATTATTGGGACATTGATGGTTTTGGATTTGGTCGGCGTAGATCTTCGGTATGTGAACAGTGATAATTTTGTAGCCAAAAGACGAATGGCACAGCCTTTTCAAAAGACTCCCGTGCATGAAGAGATTCTTAATGACAAAACCATTTTTAGGGTTTTTGATCAGGTAAAAGGCTTTGAAGGGGCTGGCACATCCTATTTTCATCAAGCCATTTCGGGATATCATGCCGCTAAGCCGGCTGGGATGGAGGACTTATTCTATTTCCATATTGCCCAAGGTAATATCAAGGTGCTTAATATGTTGAACGTAAAGTACGTTATACAGCAAGATGAGGAGGGTAAAAGTTACCCCGCCCTAAACCCAGAGGCCAATGGGAATGCATGGTTTGTTAATAAACTGATTGAAGTTCAAAGTGCCGATGAGGAAATAATTGCTTTGAAAAACCTTGAGGTAAAGAATGAAGCTGTGGTGAATTCATCACTTTTTACAGGGATAAATAGATTTAATTTCCGTA
>JAGLKG010000586.1 GCA_023141835.1 Maribacter sp.
TATAACAAGGTTGGAGGTAATAAAATAATGCAATTTGCTTTTGTTGCCCATGCTATTGGTATCATCATGACGATTTATTCAGGGAGTTATACCGGGTTGTTAATTTCTACTTTATTAATAGGACTTGGTAATGGATGTACCGAAGCCGCTTGTAACCCAATGATTGCTGAAGCTTATCAAGGCAATACCATGAGTAAAATGATGAACCGATTTCATATGTGGTTCCCAGGAGGTATTGTAATCGGTAGTCTTGTTTCGCAATTCATGACTGGCGCTGGCATCGGATGGGAAACTCAAATATGGGTTATCCTGATTCCAACCTTGATTTATGCTTATCTCTTTTTTGGTCAAAGCTGGCCGAAGCCACAAACACAGGAATCACATTCTCTTTCTGGCAACCTAAAGGCCATGATGACACCATTATTTATTTTTATGGTCGCCTGTATGGCATTGACTGCCATTACCGAATTTGGCCCACAGCAATGGGTAGGTCTCATTTTAGCCAAGAGTGGAGCACAGCCTATGATAATTCTGGCTTTGGTAACCGGTTTAATGGCAGTAGCACGTTATTTTGGTGGAGAAATGGTTGGGAAATTTGATCAGACCGGAGTACTCCTTGGATCAGCTGTATTGGCTACAATCGGTGTTTTTCTATTTAGCACACAAACAGGTGGTATGGCCTATGTTGCAGCAATCTTCTTTGCATTGGGAGTTGCCTATTTCTGGCCAAATATGCTTGGATTTATAGCTGATAAGATTCCAAATAGTGGTGCCCTGGGCTTGTCGATTGTCGGTGCAGTGGGAATGTTTTCCTCATCTATATTCCAACCTATTATTGGAGGATGGATTGATTCAGATAAGGCAGAAGCTGCAGCAGCCGGACTTACCGGTGATGAATTGGAATTGGTAGCAGGGCAGGAGACACTGCTCACCATGGTCTCATTTCCAGCAATATTGATCGTACTTTTCACTATTCTCTTCTTTTGGGTTAAAAATAACAAGGCCAAAGCTGCTACGGCCGCCGCCTAAACACATAATCACAAAGAAGAATGAAAATAGGAATGAACATGTTGGTGTGGACTGCCCACGTCACCCAAGAACACTACCCTATTGTTGATGCCTTAAAAGAAACAGGGTATGACGGTATTGAGTTGTTCCTGGGTGCTGGGGACACCAAGTTGTATTCGGCACTCGGAAGACATTTTGCAGATATGGACATGGGGGTAACCTGTGTCACCTGCTTGACTCCTGAAACGAATATAGCTAGTCCTGACAAAAAAATAAGGGAAGCCGGACTCGACCAATTGAAATGGGCCATTGACATGGGGGTAGATTTAAATGCCGAAGTCATTTGTGGACCTTTTCACTCGACCAATGCGCTGTTTACGGGAAAACCTCCATCCAATGACGAGAGGCTATGGAGTATTGAAATGCTCAAAAAAGTTGCGGAATACGCCACCCCTTCTGGTATAACACTTACACCGGAGGCTTTGAATAGGTTTGAGTGTTATTTATATAATACCATGGAAGACATTATTTATTTGATAGAACAAGTAAATGCTCCAAACCTTGGGGGCATGTATGACACCCATCATTCCAATATTGAGGAGAAAAGTCAGGCAGGTGCCCTAAAACGGATTGCTCCTTATCTCAAGCATGTACATATTAGTGAGAATGACAGGGGGACTCCTGGTAGCGGTCAAGTGAATTGGGACGAAGTATTTAGTACCTTAAAAGAAATTCAATATGATGGTTGGCTCACTATTGAAGCCTTTAGCAGACTAGATCCTGATTTTGCCAATGCTATTAATGTTTGGCGGGATTTTTCACCAGCCAAGGAAATATATGAAGAAGGACTAAAGTTCATTAAAAAAGGCATGGGTCTATAACCATTTATCAATCATTTAATTATCTATAATGAAAAAAGTTTTTTGCCTATTTATTTTTACTTGTCTATTGGTTTCCTGTGGAGAAAAAGTGGAAAAGGAAACACAGGGGAAGATCAATGAAGGTCCAATACAATGGCTAACATTCAACGCTAGCGATGAAAAGGCCAAACATATTGTATTTGTTTCAGGGGATGAGGAATATCGCTCCGAAGAAGCCTTGCCCCAATTGGCAAAAATTCTTTCCAAGCACCATGGATTTAAATGTACGGTCCTATTTGCCCAAGATTCCGTCAAACCGGGCATTGTCAATTCCAATTATACTGGAAACATCCCTGGTTTAGATGCCTTGTCCACAGCCGATATGATGGTCATATTTACAAGGTTTAGGGCCTTACCTGACTATCAGATGAAACATATAGATGATTATCTAAAAAGCGGCAAACCGGTAATGGGAATTCGCACCGCCACACATGCCTTCAATTTTAGTAAGGACTCCAATTCGCCGTATAAACACTATAGCAATAATTATAGTGGCGAAAATACGGTATGGAAAGACGGTTTTGGCCGATTGATCTTAGGAGAAAAATGGATTTCGCATCACGGCCATCATAAACACCAAAGCACGAAAGGTATTTTAGCTGATGGTGACCAAAGCCATGGCATCACCAAAGGTATGGCCGATGGTGATATTTGGGGGTCA
>JAGLKG010000587.1 GCA_023141835.1 Maribacter sp.
CATAGCCCCGTAAAGCCCCATCATACACCAAAATCGGTAGGTGCGGAACGGACTTTCAGTGAAAACCTTAGTAGTGAAATCTTTATGCTTGAACGTTTGGAACATATTGCCAATGAACTCGAAAGACGATTAAAAAAATCGAATATTGCGGGGAAGACCATTACGCTAAAAATCAAATACAGTGATTTCACCTTGCAGACCCGAAGTAAGACCTTACCTTACTTTATTGCTGATAGTGCCCTCATCTTGGCTTCGGCCAAAGAACTCCTATATCAGCAAAGAATGGAAAATTCAGTTCGTTTATTAGGAATTTCGTTTTCCAATTTGAATACCGAAAAAAAGAAAACCGAACCTAAGGAAGACTCGGTTTCCATTCAGTTAAAGTTTGATTTTTAAGTAAACAAGAGCTCTTCAATAGTAGCACATTTTTGATATCGGGGTTTATCTGAAGCCCTTCATAGACAGTAATGTGGCTATCCAAATGATGAGTGAAGATAAGAATATACCCACTGTATTTGCTATAAAAGCTTTTTGCCTTTCAATTTTGAACAAATATGTTGCTATACTACCTGCATAAACACCTGTTCCGGGCAAAGGAATCATCACAAAGAAAATAAGGCCTAAGAATCCGAATTTCTGAATTTTGCTCCCCGAACCAACTTTTGCCTTTCGAGCTATGTAAATAGCTGATTTTTTATAAAAATGCCACTTTATAAAATAGCGATTAACGTTTTCCAAAAAGAACATCATCAAAGGAAAGACTAGAACATTAGCCAAAAAACATGCCACAAATACCAAATAAATGTTCAGACCGTTAAGTATTCCATACGGAATTCCTGCCTTGGCCTCACCAAGAGGAGACAAACTCCAAAGAATGGCTATGATAAAATCTATAATCACAATACCCTAATTTAAGCGTTGCGAAACTACAACTCAAAACAAATTAACCGTTATTTTAAATCATAAAAATTCGTCAAATATTTGAAATGATCCCCCTCATATGAAGAGGGGGATAAATTGTGGCTTAAGATCGTGGGGGGTTTAAAATGCTGGTCTAGGGAAAATGTGTTCAGTTTATAATTTTTTGTTCATTAGGTTACCTTCCCTATTCTGGATTTATCATACAAAAAATGGGGTATTGCAGGGTGCAGGCCAAATACCAATATAACCTTAAATAGGGTCGCCACTACGTATAGTGGCGACCCTATTTTTTAATTAATGCCCATTAAAAAGTACAGGTTTCAATCTCTGTAACCCTTAGGGTATTAACCATCCCCTTATCCTTTATTGGCATTGCCGCAAGGCTAATGAGCATGTCGCCAACATCCAAATATCCTTTTTTACATGCAATGCTATTCACATCTTCAATAGTCTCATCGGTTGAAACGTACTTATCGTAATAAAAAGCCTTGACTCCCCAAAGTAAATTCAACTGGGTCAAGATTCTTTGGTTTGATGTAAATACCAAGATATGGGCACTAGGTCTCCAAGCGGAAATTTGGAAAGCTGTATATCCACTATTGGTCAAAGTTGATATTGCTTTGGCCTTGATTTCATTGGCCATAGTAGCTGCATGATAACAAACCGATTTTGTTATATACCGGT
>JAGLKG010000588.1 GCA_023141835.1 Maribacter sp.
ATGCAATTTCCTTGTCGTTCAACATGCCCCCAAAAGGGGTCATTGGCACTTGTCCTGGGTATTTTTTACCCAAGACCTCAATTGGCCCCATCATTCCTTTTATGGTCAACTTAATGAGCCGATCTTCATTGCCTATTACCCATTTAGATTCCGCCAAAGGGGGAAACCCAGATGCCACCAGACCTTTCCCATCTGGTTGGTGGCAAGTAGCACAAAAACCTTCTCTTTCGTAAATCTCTAATCCTTTGGAGAACAATTCTTTTTCCGTTCCTTTTAAATCGATTTTAAGGCTGCTATCCGGGAAATTGTCTGAAAAATTATTGCCCTCCCCTATTTTATGCCCATTAAAATGTGCTATAGAAGCCTCTAATGGTTTTTCCATCCATTCATCAAGTGGTTTTTTGATTACTTCATCCAATATGTCCAATCCTGTTTCTTTATCAAGCCAAGATGAAGCAGCTATTGTTTCTAAACGAACACGTGAATGATCATCATTCGCAGCAATTTTTAATAACGCTACCTGGTTTTCAATTTGATGGCCAGCATATCGTAACACTTTTACCGCTGCGGCACGCGCTCTAAAATCCTTGGCATTCAACATCTGTTCAAGAAGGTCTTCATCTATGTCGTTTAAACCCCAAGTAACCCAAAGTGCCTCCAGAACATGATGTTCGTAGCGAGGGTCGTTATTATCCAAACCTTTTACCCAAGTAGCAAGATTTGCCAATACCTCATCCTTGTCTCGTGCCCTTAATTCCCTTTTAGTACGGTATCTTGTTCTAAATTCCGGTACTTTCAAATTATCCAATAGCTCTTCAATTGTAGCATCTACAATCTTCGCAGGCTTCACCAATGGCCTTGACGGATAGGTTATTCTATATACCCTACCATGAACATGGTCGCGTAATGGGTCTCGAGCATTATGCTGCATATGACCAATTAAAACATTGTGCCAATCCAGGAAATACAAAGAACCATCTGGCGCAAATTCCATGTCAACAGGTCTAAAATTGGGGTCCGTGGATGTAATCAGGTCTAAGTTATGCTTACTCACATAACTTGCAGATTCAGGATCATCGACCATTGTATGTTGCTTAGTACCTAAGAAACCAATGGTATTATTAATCAACAAATCGCCTTGTACCTCATCAGGAAAATGCCCACTTGACACAAATTCAAGTCCAGATGTTGGCCTTACGCGATGTTCATTTTGGATTAAGTTCTTAGGTAATGGTGAAGCTACACCATATCTGGGTTTAATGGTGCCAGGCATCATCCAAGTCATATCAGGGCCCGAGGTGTGGGCGAAAAAGTTTTGTCCCCACTCATCAAAAGCAATCCCCCAGGGATTGGGAATAGGCAATTGGGCAGTACGTTCTAAATGATGTCTTTGTGGACTATAACGGTAAAACCCACCGTTAGTTCCTCGAACAGTACCATAGGCTGTTTCCACATTGGTATGTAAAAATACTCCTTCTCCCATATAAAGTGCACCAGATGGATCAGCCGCAAAAGCACTAATGGCATGGTGGGTATCATGATCATCAAAACCACTTAAAATTACTTCGGTCTCATCTGCTTTATCATCACCATCGGTATCCTTGATCAAAACTAAATTGGTTCCTTGGGAAACATAGACCCCTTCCGGAGCAAACTCAAAACCAATAGTAAGATGCAAACCATCAGCAAAGGTAGTTTGCTTATCTGCCTTCCCGTCGTTATCTGTATCTTCTAAAATGATCAATTTATCATTGGGTCTGCTATCGCCAGGCTTATAATGCGGGTAACTCGGCATCACCCCAACCCATAATCTGCCCTGATTATCAAATGACATTTGAACAGGATTTGCCAGATCGGTAAATTCTTTTTCAGAAGCAAACAATTCTAATTTATACCCTTCTGGTACTTTTATCTTGGAAAGGGCCTCATCTCCATATAAATATTCTGGATTTCCATTTTTATTGCTCGGTTTATAATTGGTCTTGACCTCAGGGAGCTTTTTTGTCCTGGAATCGGCAGAAACTAAATCCATATTTTCCCCTTTGGTTGCTTGCCATATCGCTCTGTCGCGAATGGAGGTCATTTCCCTGATCTTATCTACTTCAAAAGGATAATTAGCAGGTCCGAAAGGATTATAACGCCTACCGTAGGCATGTACTCCATTTGGGATTTTAATGTCATTATGCCAAAACCAGTTCTTTTCCATTACGGCCTCATGTACCAAGTTGCGGTTATCTTCCGCCTTACTTTTAGCTTTTCCGAATACCTGGTCAGCTAATAATTTTGCAAACTTTTGATATCCCAGATCATTCAGTTGAAACCCATCAGCCGTCAAATCCTCTTCATTGGAATCAAACCACTTTTTGGTAGTTTCGAATGCATTTACAAAAAGCACACTATCCTTTGCGGCAACTTCGCGCATCGCGTCTGTATACAATTGAAGGTTCTTATTTTCTTTTATACCATCGGGCAAGTCCATTTTATCCGAGAGGTCCTCAAAAGCTATCGGAGAAACCAATGCAAGCCGAGGCATTGACTCTCCATTATACTTTTGTTGTTTCGTATGTTCAATAAAGGCATGAAGCTCTTCCTTATAATTATCAAGTCCTTCGACACCTTGGAAAGATTCATTATACCCAAAAA
>JAGLKG010000589.1 GCA_023141835.1 Maribacter sp.
TGGCCTTTTGTGGGCGCCTTGGTCGGAGAGCTTATGAACAAGGCCGATAAAAAAACAGCAACTAAGGCTGCATTCGGATCTTTTATTGGGTTCTTGACCGGAACTTTCTTAAAGTTCATGGTCACTATTGTGTTTTTAGGACTTTTTATCTCAATGACTTGGGAATACAAAGGAGCTTTGTTTCCCTTTTTTGATTAGCCCTTCGACTTAACCTGTCTTGATCTTAGTCGAAAGGATGACATGGTTAGTACAAAACGGTTACAAAGCATAAAACATATATTATCAATAGTTTGCAACCCCGAATGTAAATCCTCAAATAAAAATGGACAGATAAAGGTTTTTTTTAATTCGATAGGAAGTCCATTCAAAGGTGTATATATATCTCCCGGACATAAAAAATATCCGCTCGGACATTAAATGGGGACGTTCATCACTAATTTAGACTTTCAATACAAACATTTCTTAATTTACTGAATGCCAAGATATAGATTGTTCTTATTAACAAACTCACTGTAAAATGAATAGTTCTAGAGCAGTCTATGGTCTTTCAAAATTCAACTAAAATGAGCTATTAAAATGGAAACACAAACTATTGCAGGAACAGCTTTGGAAACTCTATTCGTAAATCAGCAGCGAACAGCCTTAAGAATAAAAAAATCAGCTGCTTCAGAACGCATTGCCCGAATTGTCAGATTAAAGGATGTAATTACGGATCACTTTGATTTAATGTTGCAGGCAGAATTCGATGATTACAAAAAGCCGGCAGGAGAGTCAAAACTCGCATTAGGCTCAATATTTGATGAAATAGATGTTGCCGTTGCTTTTCTAGAATCGTGGATGAAGCCAAAAATGGCTACCACGCCGGAAGCCTTGGGTGGAGATGCTGTGATTTCCAAGATTATTTTTGAACCCAAGGGAGTGTGCTTATTTATTACGCCTTGGAATTACCCTTTCCTTCTTACTTTTCGCCCGTTGATAGCATGTTTGGCTGCTGGCAATACCGCCATTATTAAACCTTCCGAACTTACGCCACATTCTTCAGCGCTTATCAAAAAAATAATCTCATTAGTATTCCCGGAGGATGAAGTAGTTGTGATAGAGGGAGGTGCCGAAGTAGCTTCCGACTTGTTGGATCTGCCCTTTGATCATATCCATTATACTGGGGGTTCCCGGGTGGGAAAGATTATCATGAAGGCCGCTGCAAATCATTTATCATCCGTGACGTTGGAATTAGGAGGTAAATCACCTGCAGTTATCGACGATTCGGCAGACTTTGCAGATGCTGCCGGAAAAATCGCTTGGGGTAAATATTTTAATTGTGGACAAACCTGTATTGCACCAGACTATGTTCTGGTATCGGAGAACCGCAAAGATTATTTTATGAACACGATGAAAGCTACTATCGACTCCATGTACGGCCCTGATGGACCGGGAGTGGATAGTTTGTTATATTCCCGATTGGTGAATGCCCATCATTATCGACGGGTAAAAAACTTACTTGAAGATGCTCTGGAAAATGGTGCTAGTGTAGTCACAGGGGGCACGGTGGATGACTCCGACAACTATATTTCCCCTACTTTACTAGACAATGTCAATTCAGATCACGCCATCATGAAAGAGGAAATCTTTGGCCCCGTTCTTCCAGTATTAACCTATCGCACATTAGATGAGGCCATCGATTACATCAATCAGGGGGAACGCCCACTGGGGCTATATGTGTTTGGAAAAGACAATGCAGCTATTCAGGCAGTCATTGATGGAACCACTGCAGGTGGAAGCGTGGTCAATCACGTGGCCATGCATTATATGTCACCGTTTCTGCCATTTGGAGGAATTGGCAATAGTGGTATGGGAAGAAGCCATGGACATTACGGCTTCGTGGATTTCTCGAACCAGCGACCTGTTCTAGAGATGTAACAAAAGAAATGCCTGTACAAAACAAAGTAAGGGCAGAAAAGGAAATTGTTGCACAATCCCGTGGCGGAAAGCTTCACTAAAGGCTTGAAGGTAGAATGGGCATACAATTACGGCTTAGACTCGAGGCAGAACCGTCCATTTTAATGGCCCGAAACCTAGTATTACCGAAGAAGGTTAAACCTTTCTTTTAGGATACAAAATTTTAGATTTTACAATGGAAACGTTTAATTATGAAATTCTTGTATGATTCTTAACTAAAAGTCTACTTTTTTGTTGCAAGTCAGTCTACAAAGGGTGAAACTTACATCCAAACCACTTTTTCCTCAATAGGGTTTCTAACACCATCCGCCATTTCTCCATCGTAATACCACATATAAAGGAATCCAAGACATTTTTAGCCTTCAAATCTACTGTTAAACAGTCAATCGAGCTTCATTCAAAAGTAAATCCATACAATGTTTTAAAGCGGGGTTGCGATTGTCAGTTTTCCAAATGACGGACAGAATCGCTTTTTGTGAGATTTTTTTAAGTTCAATAAACTTTACATCCATTTGAAACCCATGCTGCAATGATGTTGGCACAATGGCAATGCCCAAGTGGTTTTCAACCAACTTAAAAATGGTCTGGGCATGTACCGATTTATGGGAGATTTTTGGAGTAAAGCCTCCATCTTCGCAAATGCTCATTACAGTGTCGTAATACAACGGACTATAATCCTGTGAAAAAAGAATAAAACTCTCTTCCGAAAGTTGGCCAACTCCTTTGAAGTTATCACTAGTACAAGAATGGTCCCTGGGTAAGACGACTGAAAAAGTATCTTCAAAAATCGATCTTATTTTAATGGATTTTGGTACTCTGGCCAAGCGAACAAAACCAACATCAAGTTTGTCTTTCAATACTGCACTGACTTGGGCATTGTTTGACAACTCTTCCAAATTTGTTTTAATACCCGAGTATTTATTTTTAAGTTGGATCAATAGCTTTGGAATGACATTCTGCATTGCCGACCCTAAAAATCCTATTCGGATTTCTCCTATATTTCCTTCCCCAATAGATTTCAATTGTTTCTTCGTCAACTCCAAATGGTTTAGAATAAACTCCAGTTCGGATTTCAGATACGTTCCTGCTTGTGTGAGAGTTACTTTTCTCTGATTGCGCTCAAGGAGGTTTGTTCCCAATATTTCTTCCATCTGCTTTATTTGTCTACTCAGTCCAGGTTGTGATATGAACAGTTTCTCGGCTGCCCTCCTAAAGTGAAGTTCTTCGGCCACTGCCAAAAAGTAATTGAAATGTCTTAATTCTAATTGATAACCCATGGTTATTGAATAATGATCTAATTAGTATTGGTAATTATCAAACTTAATCAATATTTTTATACCTAAAAAGTATCCCTATGGTTTCAGCTCCAGAAATGTTCAAATTTGGTGAAGATCGGTTAACTGCGAGCACTGCTATTGCCATATCCAATGGTCAAACTACAGTCAGTTTGTCTAACGGTACTCGCGAAAAAGTGAAAGAAAGTTGGGAAATAGTCCATAACATTGTCGAAAAAGGGCATCCTGTTTATGGCATAAATACAGGTTTTGGCCCTTTATGTACAACCAAGATATCAAAGGAAGAGACACAAATACTTCAAACGAATATATTACAGAGCCATAGCGTAGGTGTTGGCAAACCCATTGACAGAGAGATTGCCAAGTTAATGCTTGTTCTAAAGGCACACTCCTTGGCAAAAGGTTTTTCAGGTATTTCAGAAGCGACCCTTGACCGAGTTATGTGGCATATCGAAAATAATGCCATTCCAGTCGTACCTTCACAAGGTTCTGTTGGAGCTTCAGGAGATTTAGCACCCTTATCACATTTGTTCCTTCCCCTTATTGGCTTAGGAAAGGTTGAATTTAAGGGTGAAAC
>JAGLKG010000059.1 GCA_023141835.1 Maribacter sp.
CACATATTTCAAAACAGGCTCTAAGGTAATAAATCAACTATCTGACTGATTTCAGCCAAGCATCCCTTGAATGGGTTCTTTTTATTTGCCTAAGAATTCTTAAGGCTTCGTTAGCATCGCTATGACTGCTGTATGTCACCATATGAAGGCCATGGTCATTGGTGCCAAAATAAGTAGCGGCATCAAATCCTTTTCTTTTAAGTTGTCTAATCTTCCTATCAGCATTTTTCTTAAACCTAAAAGCTCCTGCTACTACATGATGTATATCCTGCTTTGGGGTTTTTGTAAGTACCTTTAAATTCAATGTGGGTAGTTCCAAAGGTGTGGTATCAAAAAAAGTAGCTTCTTGAATGCTCTTGGAAACTTCTTCCTGAGCTTTTTCCACCACCAATTGCTGATTGTTTATGGTCTCATTGAAAAACCTGTAACCTGTTAGTCCTGTTGAAAATGCTAAAAGAATGACCGCAGCATACTTTAAATAAGGCCTTATGGTCGAGCTTGATTCACGTTTTTGCTCGGGCGTAATTATAAAAGGCACCTTTTCCTCCAATGCAACAACTTCCTTTTTCAATGCCTCTCTTGTAACGGGCGTCGAAACAAAGGATGACAATCCGAATGAAGAAGTTAAATGATTGACCTGAAATGAAGGCTGAAACTGTATTTTTCCTTGTGCATTAAATTTTAATTCACCAATGTTCTCAAAATAAAGACGTTCTCCTTGATGTAACTCTTTTTTCCATACCTCCACCTCCTCAGTTACAATTTGCAACATGTCTTCATAGGAAGACTTTTCAATCTCGGCCATATGGGCAATCAACAATCCATCGTTGGATGTTAATTGTTCATTGAATGACAATGTTTTCGAGGGAGGGTAAAAAGAATTGGTGCTTTTGTTTATGGTTGCCGATCTAAGTTGGGATAAGAACGCACCAAAACCTGGCACTACAACACAGTTGTATCTATAAAGTAAATCGGATATATAATGTTCCAAGACCATATGAACAAATATTATAAAAAATTAGGCATATCAATAGGTATAGCACCACTTTTTATTAACATTATATTTTATGTATTTTGTGGATAACTAAACACTAATTATAAATGACTACAGATGAATTGATTGCAGTTCTTAGACTGCAAAGCATTCCTAATATTGGGGATGTCACTGCTAAAAAATTGATTTCGCATTGTGGTAGTGCATCGGCGGTTTTTGACGATAAGTTGCAGAACCTCCTAAAAATCGATGGAATTGGCTCTTTTACCATTCAAGGTCTAAAGGATTCCGAACATATTGAAGCGGCAGAAGATGAATTAAGATATATCCGTGACAATGATATAGGCTATTGTTACTTTACGGATGTAGCCTATCCCAAATATCTAAAACATTGTGTTGATGGGCCCTTATTGTTGTTTAAAAGTGGTAGTATCGATTTTGAAAATCACAAGATTATCAGCATTGTAGGCACCCGCAATATCACAAGTTATGGGATGGCTTTTTGCGAGCGACTTGTAGAGGATTTGGCCCTATTGGACCCTGTTATTATAAGCGGATTCGCTTATGGGGTTGATATATGCGCTCAAAAAACAGCGGTTAAACATGGTCTACAGACTATAGGATGTTTAGCACACGGACTAAATCAGACATATCCAAAAGTACATTCAAAATACACTGCTGAGGTTGAGAAAAGAGGGGGTTTCATGACTGAATTTTGGAGTACTAGCAGTCCCGACCGGGAAAATTTTCTAAAACGGAACCGAATTATTGCCGGAATGAGCGAAGCTACTATTGTCATAGAATCAGCGGAAAAGGGAGGGAGCCTTGTGACTGCGGATATCGCAAATAGTTATGATCGGGAGGTATTTGCCGTGCCAGGCCGTGCCCATGACAAATATAGTACTGGATGCAATAATTTGATTAAGCAGCAAAAGGCACATATGTTGACTTCGGCAGCCGATCTTATATATCTATTGGGTTGGGAGTTGGAACAAAAAGAAACAAAAGCCGTACAAAAACAATTGTTCGTGGAACTGGATGATGTCGAGAAATCTATTTATATGTATTTACAGAAAGAAGGGAAGCAATTGTTGGATAGCATTGCCTTGGATTGTCAATTACCTATTTTTAAAGTTTCCTCCACCCTTTTGAATATGGAAATGAAAGGCGTCATTAGACCATTGCCCGGAAAATTGTTTGAGGCCATATAGAGTTTATCGTTGAGGTCTTGGTAAAGCGGTTTTTTATACGAATTCAAGCAGATTTAGACCGAAGTGAACACAATGGTTACATGTTTATACATCAGTTTGGTTGATTACTCACC
>JAGLKG010000590.1 GCA_023141835.1 Maribacter sp.
GGTAAGTGAAATACAAAATAAAAAGAACCAAGCGCCAAAGGTCAGAAAGTTCATGGCTCCGATTTTGTACAACAGCCCATTTGCATCTAAAGAATCCATTACCAATTCTAAAACTATTCTAAGAGCAGCGACAATAAATCCGACTATTAAAGTCACAAAAGCTCCTTGACCATTAATCCGTTTATAAAAAATCCCCAATAAAAAGATAGCCGTAATTGGTGGTGCAATATAGGATTGCACTTTTTGCAAGTATTCATATAAGACACCTGATATATTTGCCATAATAGGAATCCAGGCAATACCAATAATTACAATTACAATAGTAGCGATCTGACCAGTTTTTACTAATTTTTTTTCTGGAGTATTCGGTTTAAGTTTTTTATAAATATCAACTGTAAACAAGGTTGAAACAGAATTAAATACAGATGCCAAAGAACTCATCAATGCAGCTAGTAATCCTGCGGCCACCAAACCCCGTAGACCAGAGGGCAACAAGTAGCTCATTAAAACGGGGAAGGCTTCATCTGGAGTATCCCATTGTAACTCTCCTCGCATTTTTAGGGTTACCGCAATAATCCCTGGTACTAAGAATAAAAATACAGGCAGTAGCTTTAGTAAAGCTCCAAAAATAGTACCTCTTCTTCCCTCTTTTATATTTTTAGCCGTTAGCGTTCGTTGCACGATATATTGATCCGTGCACCAATACCAGATACCAACTATTGTACTTGTTATAAACAGTGAAGGCCAAGGAAAATCAGGATCTGATGCTGAACGCCACATATTTAAATATTCCGGTGTTACGGTTTCTCTCATGCTTTCCCATCCACCTACATGATCTAATCCAATAAATGTTAATAAAGCCGCACCAATGATTAAAACTATAGCTTGTATGGTTTCTGTATAAATTACGGCACGCATACCTCCCAATACTGTATAAACTCCTGTGAGTATCACGGTAGCAATGGCACCGGTCCAAAAATCAATTCCCAACAATACAGATACCACAACACCCCCAGCGTAAATTGTTACAGAGATCTTAGTGAGTACATACGCCACTATAGAAAATACTGAAAGTATCCAACGGGAACGTTCATCAAAGCGTTTTTCCAAAAATTCGGGCATGGTAAATACACCACTTCGAGCATAAAAAGGTAAAAATACCCAACCCAAAAGTAGTACTACCCAGGCTTGGATTTCATAGATAAGCATTGGTAATTTATTACTTGCGCCAGCACCTGCTAAGCCTACAACATGTTCTGAACCGATATTGGAAGCGAAAATAGATGCTCCGACAACAAACCAACCTATATTTCTACCGGCTAAAAAATAATCTTCTGTATTCTTCTGTTTTTTTCTTACGGCCCAAACAACGATGCCTGCCAAAACCAAAAAATATAATGCAATACATATCCAATCTAATGTATCTAATATTTTCATAATTTTATTTTATGGGTCATTTTGATGTAGCCATAATGAATAGCAATTGACTTTAGAAAATTAAATTCCATGTTGGAATAAATAATAATAGACTTCGTTGGCATTTATTCTATCGTTAAATTCTCTTAAGGTGGTCTTTTCATCAATTACCAGTAATTCTATTCCTGCTATGTCTGCAAAATCTTCCAAATAATCTAAGGTAAGTGTCTGGCTGAATACCGTATGATGAGAACCCCCCGCCAATATCCAAGCAGTTGCTGCAATCTCTAAATTCGGTTTTGGATGCCATAAGGCCCTTGCAACAGGGAGGTATGGTAAATCGTCCATCGGCTTCACCGTTTCAACTTTATTTACCAAGAGTCTGAACCTGTTTCCCATATCTATTAAAGAGGTATTGATTGCATTTCCCTCTGGCACATTAAAGACCAGTCTTACCGGATCTTCCTTGCCTCCTATTCCTAGTGGATGTATTTCGCATGAAGGCTTTCCATCAGCTATCGACGGACAAATTTCCAACATATGGGAACCTAGGACATAAGATTTTTGGGGTGTAAAATGATAGGTGTAATCTTCCATAAAAGAAGTTCCTCCGCCTAATCCATAATTCATGACTTTTAGGGCTCTTACCATTGCCGCTGTTTGCCAGTCTCCCTCAGCACCAAATCCGTACCCGTCTGCCATAAGTCGTTGTACGGCTATACCAGGCAATTGCTTTAACCCTTCTATATTTTCGAAGGTATCGGTAAATGCTTTAAAGCCGCCTTCTTCCAAAAAAGCCCTTAATCCCAATTCAATTTTGGCGGCATCTTCCAAGGAGGTTCTTTTGGCACCTCCTATTTGCAGGTCAGGAGTGAAATTATACGATGAATCATATTCTTTAAGCAAGCTATTTAGGGCACTTTTAGACA
>JAGLKG010000591.1 GCA_023141835.1 Maribacter sp.
TATTTCCTCTGGTATCTTAAATACTGTGTTTTCAGGCACAGCTAGCAAAGGGCATTTAACCTTGGTTATAACATCGCCTGTATTGCTGCCCATTGTTACTTTTTTAATACCAGAAGCCCCTTTGGTACCCATAATAATGAGGTTTATTTTTTTTTCCTCAATTTCCCTTTTAATAGCATCGACAAAAAAATCGTACCGTGCCATGGTCACAAAAGAATGTTTGGTACTTAAGGATAAATCGTTTATTCGAACCACCAATTGGGCAAGGCTTTCCTTGCTTTCTTTTAAAACAGCATCCTCCATTTGTTTGAGAGAGACCTTTATCGCACTCCCTGCTCCAGAATATGGTGGAATTGGATGTATATGCAGAAGATAAAAGGTGCAGTTCCTGTCTTTATAAAGCTCGAGACCATATTTTATAGCATTCCATGAGTTCTTGGAAAAATCGGTAGGTACTAAAACATGTAACATTTTAGCTCATTTTGATTAACGTATAAATTTAAATAGTTAACTTTTACTAAAAAATGATTACGATCATGTCGACGTACTTTACATAAAAGCCTAATAGACTTGTGCCAACTTATCCATATCCAAAATTTTAATTCTGTGATCTTGGATTTCAATAAGTCCTTCTTTCTTAAAACTGGAAAGCGTACGAATTAATGTTTCTGTTGCCATACCTGCAACATTGGCAAGATCACTACGAAGAATGTGAAAATTGCCTTGGGTGTCTTGTTTTAATTTATCTGAAAACTTTAAAATAGTACTGGCTGTTTTCTTCCGCACAGAGCCATAGGCCATTTCCAATAATTGTTGTTTTGCCTGCGTTAGATTTTCTGCTAAAACATGCATTAATTCCATGGCTAATCCGTGGTTTTCGTCTATAAGCCTACGCAACTTTTCCTTGCTTACACCTACCAGAATGGTCTCTTCGATTGCAGTGGCAAATTCCTCATAAATTTCATTGGCAGCCAATGATGAAAATCCGAAGAAATCATCGGCATTATAGATTCCGGTAATCAATTCCTTGCCGTTTTCTTCCAATTTATGCGTTTTCACGATCCCTTTTAAAACCAAATATATCAAGTGCACATTACCCCCTTCCCTATAAATCAATTCTCCCTGCGCAAACTCCATATCCTGACCATGGTCGTCGATATAATTTTTTAACGCATTGATGGTCTTAACATCTCTTAATTCGTTATTATTCTCATTAATATCGGCACTTCCAAGTTCTCTTAAAATTGATGCTCTGGCCAACCTACTTTCAATAGCATTGATCAATTCAAATTCCTCAAAAGGTTTGGTCAAATAATCATCAGCACCCATATTCATTCCCTTTCGGATGTCTTCCCTTTCGGTCTTGGCGGATAAAAACAAAAATGGAATATGCTTTGTGGAAGTGTCCTGGACCAATGTCTTCAAAACCCCATAGCCATCAAGCCCGGGCATCATAATATCACATATAATAACGTTGGGCAAACACTCCTTGGCCATCTTGACCCCTTTCTTCCCATCAGAGGCTGTAATCACCTCATAGTCTGAAAGTTCAAGGAGCTCTGCAGTATTCTCCCGAAGAACGGAATCATCTTCAATCAACAGTACTTTTCTCATTGTAATTTTCTTTTAACACCCTAAACCCGTACATCAAAAATTCTAGGGTCAATACCATTTCCAATCGGAAGCTCAACAGTAAAGGCGCTACCTTTGTTAAGCTTACTTTTGAAGTAGACCTCACCACCTAGATTATCCACATGCCCTTTTATTATATTCAAACCAATGCCCGTTCCTTGACTTAAAAGGGCATTTTCTGCTCTAAAATAGCGTTCAAAAATATGCTTCTGGTCTCTTTTGGGAATTCCAATCCCTTGATCCTTTATATGTAATACCATTTTATTTGTTTCAATATCTATAAGGATATCTATTTCTGTATCCTCTGGGGAGTATTTTACCGAATTAAATAACAGATTGGTTAAAATCAAACTGACTATTTTTTCATCTTGATATATAACTACGTCATCAATATTCTGGGGGTAATTAATATGCTGGCCACTTTTAAGCAACATATTGATATTGTAGACCACTTCATTGACTACTTTACTTAATGAAAATTCAGAGAACTTATATACCTCCTTCCCTTTTTCCAATCGTTCAATAGAAAGTAAATCCGTTAGAATCCCATTAAGGTGTCCGACCTCGCCTATAATTGTTTTTAGGTGTTTATCTCTTTTTTCTTGGTGTTCCGCACCTTTGTATTTACTTACCAAAGTTGCAGAAGTTAAAATGCCACTTAAAGGGGTTTTGAACTCATGGGAAACCAAGGAAAGGAATTTCGTTTTCAATTCGTTCAGTTCACGTTCTTTTAGTAGGGCTCTTTTAATTTTGTTCTCCGCCTCTTCCCTCCTTTTCATCTCCTTTTTAAGCATGGCCACAGTTTCCCTAAGTTCAAGGGTACGCGACTTTATCTTCTTTTCTAAATGTTCATTAAGCTCTTGTATTTGAATATCCTTTTTCCTTATTTCTGTTTTATCAAATATCAGGGCAAGAACATAGGTGGCATCATAAATTGTAAAAGGATATAGGCCGACTTCCGCTGGGAATTCTTCCTTGCTTTTTCGCTTCCCAAACAAGTAGCGTCCCATCGCCATTTTTCGTGTTTTGTGGGTGCCAAAATAATCCTCAACATATTCGTGATGTTTCTTGGCATATGAATCAGGGATTAGAATGTTCAATGACTTGCCAATAAGTTCTTCACGGCGATAGCCAAACATTCTATTTGCTTTTCTATTTGTGGCAACAATCAAACTATTACTGTTAACTACCAATAGACCCTCTGAAACGGCTTCAGACAGTACTCTAAAAATATTATTGTTTTTTGCGAATACCCTCATGATTTCAAAAAAATGAATCAAACCCCAAAGAAACCACCCATGCACTAAAGTATATTTTCATGTCTAACCCCTAGTAAACAAGTATTAGAAATCTCAATCTTAAAGTAAGTTAAATCAATAAATACTTAAGG
>JAGLKG010000592.1 GCA_023141835.1 Maribacter sp.
TTTATAAAGGCTATACAATTCAGCCTTATTCCCCAAAAGCAGGAACAGGATTAAGCTCGCATGAACTTAATCAACCCGGCACATATCAAGACATTACAGATACCACGGTAGTGGCACAGTTCAAGGTTAAAAAAGAAAGCCTATCCATTTTTGATGGTATTGATGGTGATATCTATTTCTTGGCGTGGACGACGACCCCATGGACACTTCCCTCGAATACCGCATTGACGGTTGGGCCTAAAATAGAATATGTTTTAGTAAAGACCATCAACCAGTATACATATGAGCCCATACAGGTTGTTTTGGCAAAGAACTTAGTAGCTAAACAATTCAGTGGGAAGTTTATTGAATCCGAAAGTGATAAGGATTTCATTGATTTTTCTAAAGAGAGTAAAAAGATTCCATATAAGATTATAGCGGAAGCAGTTGGAAAAGATTTGGTAGGGATAAGATATAGTCAATTATTGCCATACGCCCAGCCTTACGAAAATCCTGAAAATGCTTTTCGAGTTATAGCAGGTGACTTTGTAACGATTGAAGACGGTACAGGAATAGTGCATACGGCGCCTACTTTTGGGGCGGATGATGCCATGGTTGCAAAACAGGCAGTTCCTGAAGTACCGCCCATGTTGGTTTTGGATGCAAACAATAACCCAGTTCCACTAGTAGATTTGCAAGGGAAGTTTCGACCAGAAATGAATGAATTGGGGGGTAAATATGTCAGGAACGAATATTATGATGATGGCCAAGCTCCTGAAAAATCAGTTGATGTTGAGATTGCTATTAAACTAAAAGAAGAGAACAGGGCCTTTAAGGTCGAAAAATACGTGCACAGCTATCCTAATTGTTGGCGTACAGACAAACCTATTCTATATTACCCGTTGGATTCTTGGTTCATTAAGATAACAGATGTAAAAGACCGAATGTTCGCCTTAAACCAGACCATTAATTGGAAACCCAAGGCCACGGGTGAGGGGAGATTTGGAAATTGGTTGGCCAATGCGAACGATTGGAACCTTTCGCGATCGCGCTATTGGGGGATTCCTTTGCCTATATGGAGGACTGAAGATGGTACAGAGGCATTGATAATCGGTTCTGTTGAAGAGCTTAAAAATGAGATGGCCAGGGCGATTGAAGTAGGTGTTTTGGGAGAGGATATATTCGCTGATTTTGTTGTTGGCGATATGAGTGAGGAGAACTACGAAAAAATAGATTTACACAAAAATATTGTTGATCAAATAACTTTGGTTTCCAAATCTGGTAAACCCATGAAACGCGAAAGTGATTTAATAGATGTTTGGTTCGACAGTGGCTCAATGCCCTATGCACAATGGCATTACCCTTTTGAAAAAAAGGACCTGATCGATAAGGGAGAGACTTTCCCTGCAGATTTTATTGCTGAGGGTGTGGATCAAACACGGGGATGGTTTTATACATTGCATGCCATCGCAACCATGGTCTTTGACTCCGTTTCTTATAAAAACGTAGTATCAAATGGCTTGGTATTGGATAAAGAGGGTAAAAAAATGTCGAAACGTCTCGGCAATGCTGTTGACCCATTTGAAACCATGGATCAACATGGGCCAGATGCTACACGATGGTATATGATTTCAAATGCCAATCCGTGGGATAATTTAAAATTTGATATCGA
>JAGLKG010000593.1 GCA_023141835.1 Maribacter sp.
TGTTTTTCCTCTCCTTTGATATTAAACCTATAGATATTATCAAGTTTGCACAAGTCGCCAACGGTATATTACTTCCAGTTATCGCCGTCTTTTTAGTATGGATTGTGAACAAGGAAGCCGTAATGGGCGAATACAGGAATACGAGGCTGCAGAATATGATGGGATGGGGAATAATTATATTGGCTATCATATTGGGGGCAAAAAGTGTTTCCAAAGTTTTTGGTCTATTCTGAAATGAAAGAAATATATATTGACATAAATTGTGATGTTGGAGAAGGAATGGATAATGAAAATGAGTTATTCCCGTTGATTTCTTCCTGCAATATTGCTTGTGGGGGACATGCGGGAGACGCACATTCAATGCTTCGAATAATAAAATTGGCAAAACTGCATAGTGTTCATATTGGAGCTCACCCTTCGTATCCCGACCGGGAAAATTTTGGGCGGTTGTCCATAAAAATTGAAGCAAGTGCTTTCGCCAAGAGTATCCAATCTCAAATTAAAGGCTTGGTTGACATTCTGCAAAAAGAACAGCTTGCATTACACCATATAAAACCGCATGGTGCATTATATAATGATTTGGTTAAAAATAAGGACCTTGCCTTGACTTTTTTGAATGCAATAGAAGAATATAAAGATGTTGCGGTTCTGTATGCCCCCTATGAATCCATTTTTGCAGAAGAAGCCCTGGGTCGGGGTTTTAAACTAATGTACGAGGCATTTGCCGATAGAAATTATAATTTCGATTTAAGTTTGGTTTCAAGAAAAATGTCCAATGCGCTCATTGAAGAGCCTCAAGATGTTCTGAATCATTTAATTAGAATGATCAAAGGGCATACCATTAAAACGGTTGATGGGTCTATTGCGAGAATTGTCGCGAACACCTATTGTTTACATGGAGATACGCCCAATGCATTGCAAATATTAATGTACCTTTCGAGAGAATTACCCATACAAAACATTTATACTAAGAAGTGAAAAAATATTCCATTTTAATTAGATCTTTTGGAGTGCATGCAGTATTGCTTGAATGGCCCAATGAAGTTGATGAAGCCATTTTAGAGGATATTCTGCAATTCAATGCTTATTTAAAAGCGGATTGTTTAAACACAGAGGATTGGGAAATGGTCCCTGCCTATAATTCACTGATATTGATTCAAAGGGATAAGAGAATTAATTTCGAACCATTTAAGTCACAATTGAAAGTTTGGTATGACCAAAAGGATAACACTCTAAAGAGCCAAAGACACTTATGGCGATTACCGGTTTGTTATGACCTTGATTTTGGGATAGACCTTGAAGAGGTTTCTGAGTTTTTGGATAAATCCATACCAGAAGTGATTTCAATGCACACTTCCTATGAATTTACCGTTTTTGGAATTGGGTTTTTACCTGGCTTTATGTATTTAGGAGGTTTGCCGGCATCGTTGGAAGTCCCTAGAAGAGCTGAACCACGTCAAAAAGTTACTAAAGGGTCTGTTGGTTTGGCCGGAAAACAAACTGGTATTTACCCGCAGGATTCTCCAGGTGGTTGGAATATCATCGGTAATTGTTCCGTTCCAATTTTTGATGCGCGGAGAGATGACCCTTGTTTTGTGAACGTAGGAGATAAGATTCAGTTTTATGCCATATCCAGGGCGGAGTATAAGCTGCATAAAATAGAAGGTGAAGTAGGGATTTATCAATTTGAAAAAATAAAGTTGGATGCTTAAAGTTTTAAAATCCGGTTTTTATACGACTTTACAGGACGCAGGACGATTTGGTTACCGTGATAAAGGCGTTCCTATTTCGGGCGTGATGGACATTAATGTTGTGAGGAAGGCCAATGGTTTGTTGGAAAATGATGTCATGGCGTCTGTTTTGGAAATCACAATGACAGGGCCAACATTGGAATTTGAGACAGACACTTATATTGCACTGGCCGGAGCGAAAATGTCCGCAACTTTAAACAATGAGCCGATTTCCAATTACAAAACCTATAAAGTCGATGCAGGGGACATTCTCTCTTATGGTCGATTGACCAAAGGATTCAGAGGATATTTGGCAATTAAAAATGGGTTTAACGTAAAGGAGACTTTGGGGAGTCAATCTCAGTTTTATCCTATTACCGCTTTTGGGTGTTTAAGGGATAAGGATGAAATTGCCTATACCGAGACAAGCTCTTTTGAACCCAGAATTTCTGAATTAAAAGTAGATTGCCTTTTAGAGGAAATAGTTCTCGAAGTAACCCAAGGACCAGAATATGGACTTTTGGAGAATGATCATTTAGAAGCACTTTTTTTTAAGGAATTTTCAGTGGCCAAGGAATACAGCAGGATGGGATATCAGTTTGAAGAAAAAATAAACGGGCATCAAATATCCATGTTAACTTCTGCGACTATGCCTGGAACTGTACAATTGACCCCTTCAGGGAAATTGATAGTTTTGATGAAAGACGGGCAAACGACAGGGGGGTATCCAAGAATACTGCAGCTTTCTGATAAGGCCATTTCAATTTTGGCTCAAAAGAAATTTGGGGATTCGGTTTCGTTTAAACGAGTCTAGATTTTTTTATAAAC
>JAGLKG010000594.1 GCA_023141835.1 Maribacter sp.
CTTTTTTACCATTCCGGTATCACTACCTTCCATAGGACACGTATCATATGCGATAGCGGCCATGCTGATCATGAAATTTTGGGCGGCCAATCCAGCACTTTTATGGGCCACAATTCGCATATCTGAATTTCGGACTTGCCTATAAACGGGTCTGAACAAACCTATACATTGGAAAATCCAGAAACGAAACCATCCTAGAATACCAAGAAATTCAGTGTAGATAATTGGGATAAGCTTGCCATAATACTGCAAGACAAATTTTTCCCTGGTGCTATATTGATCCTTGGGTTTATCTTCAAAACCTTTCTTCAAAAATTCTATATTCGCCTTACTTCTTTTACGCCAAAGATCCTTTCTGGCGACTACTACCACTAGTTGTTTGGCCGTTTTAGCCGCTGGTTGGTCAAAACAAGCTTTAGATAAAGCTGCTAATTTGGCTTTATCGGTTACATGATAAAACTCCCACAACTGCAGATTGCTACTCGTAGGAGCCAGAGATGCATTTTCCAAACAGTGTCGAACCTTCTCATCATCCAACTCAACATCATTCCTAAATATACGGACTGAACGCCTATATTGAATCGCTTCCGTAACTGTTTTCTCCATTTGGTTAAAATAAGTGTTTTACTTTTTTCACAAACTTCATTGGTAAATTATATGGTGGATAGCGTAATGGAGCATCCATCCAGTTCGCCTTCTTTATAATTGCCTTATGATGTGAAAAAATATCAAATGATGTTTTGCCATGGTAGGCACCAATTCCACTTGACCCCACACCACCAAAGGGCAATTTTTTATTAGTGATTTGAATAACTGTATCATTGATGGCACCACCGCCAAAACTATATGTATTTATTATTTTCTCTTGAAATTTTTTCCGGTTGGAAAAAACATAAGTGGCCAGTGGCTTGCCATAATTCATGATATGCTTACGAATGTCATTTTCTGATTCATAGGCAATGATCGGGAGAATAGGCCCAAATATTTCTCCATACATAAGTTTGCTATCCAATGTTGGTTCATTTACCAAAGTGGGGGATAGGTAATTGTCCTCATCGTTGGTTTGTCCCCCAAAGAGAATCTCCTCGCCCTCTAACATGTCTTTTAATCTTTGGTAATGACCTTGGTTAACCGTACGTGAAAAATCCTGTGAGGTCTCTATATGTTCTCCATAGCACCGGGTAATATTTTGAATTAACGCCTCAATAAGTTTAGCTTTGACATCTTTATGCACCAAAATATAATCCGTTGCAATACAAGTTTGACCGGCATTCAAGAACTTGCCCCAAACAATTCTTTTTGCACTCAAGGAAATTGACGCTGTCTGATCAACAATGCAAGGGTTTTTTCCGCCCAATTCCAAGGTTACTGGGGTTAGGTGTTTGGCGGCACTTTCATACACTATTTGTCCGACTTTGGTGCTTCCGGTAAAGAATATGTAATCCCATTTTTGAGCCAAAAGTTCTTGAGACACATCAACACCTCCCTCAATAACGGCAACATGCTCGGGTTCAAAAACAGCACTAATTATTTCAGAAATTATAGCTGCTGTATTTGGAGTTGCTTCCGATGGTTTAAGTACTACGGTATTTCCAGCTGTTATTGCTCCAATTAACGGAGCTATGGCCAGTTGAAATGGATAATTCCACGGAGCAATAATGAGTACTGCACCATAGGGCTCTTTGTAAATCCAGTCAGAAGAAGGCCAATTCATCAAAGTGGCCGTTTTTCTTTCGGGTCTAGCCCATACATATATATGTTTCAGGGCCTGTTTTAATTCAGCAAGTACAAATTGGGTCTCTGCCGCCAAGGTTTCAAATTTTGGCTTTTTAAAATCTTTATACAAAGCATCACAGATGTCGTCTTCCCTAGAGATAATCTCTTTTTGTAGACGTTTCAAAGTCCTTTTACGAAATGAAACATCCTTGGTCTGTTGGGTGAAAAAATAATCACGTTGTTTTCTTAAAATATCCATTCCTTTAATATCGGTATTAAATGAACTTTGGGTATAAGGATATCCCCAAATTATTCATTTGGGGATGTATTCTTAACTAATACAATGTTGTACTAATCGCTATCTACCTAAAATTACAATATACTGTTTTTCTATAGTGATTCAAACGTTAAATGAAAGAACAAGGTCGGTGTGGCAAAAAATTCGGCCGAGGGTTCTGTATGGATTCCCATGGCCACATTCATTGTCGTTTCAGTAATTTCCTTAAGAATAACGATGTTACTCGTTTCCTTATAACCAAGGTATTCACTTAGAATAAGACGTTGCTTTCCTGAGAATTGTACATTTACAGGACCCACCCCTGGATAAAGTGTGTCAACGGAAAAGTCCTCTTCGCTTACTTCCCAAGTAGCATTTGTACTCGGTGTATATAGAGCATGGGCCAAGGGTACATTGTTCACATCAAAAGAAACTCCGGTGATTTCCGTCGGAAAAAATACACTCGCATGTATAAGCCCCATTAAACTTTGGCCATCAACATTATCTACTTTGTAAGTGCCATCATGCACAAAAGTAAAACTATCCTCATAGGAGGCCCCAAGGCCAACAGCGTCCAATAAATTATCAAAGGATGCGATTAAAAGTCCTAAATCATTTTCAACGATTCCAGCGCCTTCTTTACCTGCGGTATACGCTTTTTTAAATCTCCAGGTTTTGCCTTCGGGTCTTGCAGGCCCACCTGTTAAGAGAATGTCCAAGGACGGAAGGATAACAACCTCTTTGGTTTCAGAAAAAGTACCATTTTCTCCATTCGCGGTCATGACAACATTATAAGTTCCTGGACTGGCATAGGCATAGGCAGGATCCTCCTCTGAACTGCTTGAACCATCACCAAACTCCCATGAAATCGAGGTGGTATTCTCAACAGTACCATTAAAGGTAACTACCGACCCTTCAACCAAGAATTGAAAATCAGCCAAGGGAACCAGTGGTTCGTCATCTTCACTACAGTTGACCAAGGTTATGGCAAGTAGTAAAAGGGGTACTATCATTACATATTTCATCTTTCTATATTTTTTTGAATTAAACTTTTAATTTTTATCCCACCAAACTGGGGTATCTAGTTTATTGGCTCCCTGCCTTGAAATGGCTTCCTGGGCGTTTGCCGAATTAGAACCCAGTTCAAAGGAAGAATACTTAAACCTACTTGGCATGATACCATTAGTCACTCCTGGATGTAGTACAGGGTCCGTTCGTACAGGAATAACAGGGTATCCAGTGCGCCGAATATGGGTCCACGATTCAAAATAGTTTGGAGTAAGGGCCAGCCACATTTGGGTGCCTATTTGTTCCTCATCATTGACTCCAGCCAAAATTGCAGTGGGAGAGGCCATAAAAGTGGCTATTTCGGTAGCATCAACTTCCCATTGGTTCAAAGAAGTTTCAATACCTGTTCTATAATATGCATTTGCAGCAACTGGATCGCTGTCGAAAGCCAGAGCAGCTTCTGCCTTTAATAACCATACTTCTGCGGCTGTAATCATATACAACTTACTCTCTGGAGAGGATAATGCCAACCCCATATCCGATTTATTGGCAAAATTTGAATTTCCAAAAGCTACATCGGTCAGGCCGTTTACTATTCCTGAATACTGGCCGTTGCCATCCTGATTGACAAATACCGATAATCTCGGGTCTGAGGTGCCCTGAAGTTGGTCTATCAGTGTGGTAGACATTTTTATAGAAGGAAACCCTTCTCTTCTATTGAACCAAGCATTTCCTGTACCTTCGGTTTCAATCATAAATGCATCATGGCTGGAATCTTCCATTAGAGGGTCATTCAGACATTGTGTCACCGCAGATCGCGATAAGGAT
>JAGLKG010000595.1 GCA_023141835.1 Maribacter sp.
TCCCTTTTTGCACACTACTTCGTTAAAATTTTGAACCGTAGCCCCGCTATGCTAAAAAATTTAGCTTCGTTTTGCCTCAAAAACGGCCTGTAATAGTTCTAATCACATATTTTAAAACAGGCTCTATTTTTTTTAATCTTTTCTTTTGGGTAAAAGAAAACTATTCTATATTTGCACCCCGTTACGGGCGCGTAGCTCAGTTGGTTCAGAGCACCTGGTTTACACCCAGGGGGTCAGGGGTTCGAATCCCTTCGCGCCCACATCAAGCAAAATCCCGTTGGAGTTTACTCCAACGGGATTTTTGTTTTCAAAGAGCTTGAAGTTTACTTCAAATGAATATAGAAAACAAAAATCCAAGTATGCACTTTAGCGCATTGGGATTGTATTTGCAGTAGTGGTTGTCCATGGGATATCTAATCCAGCTTTGCAGTTGAGGGAATAGAAAAAGAAAGCGCTATTTGATGCGCTGACCATCCTTTAGCAAGGCAGCTGCCAATTGTAGGTATGGAACATCCTGAACTGTCGAATTAGTATCTATGGCCAAAGAGGCTGCTGTCGCTGCTGACTGCCCCAAAACCATGAATACAGGCTCCATACGTATAGATCCAAAGGCAATATGGGTAGCGCTTAAACAAACAGGAACGATAAGGTTTGTACACTCTTCTTTTTTGGGTACCAATGATTTATAACTGATCGGATATGGCTTGAAACCATGGGCCTCGACATTGCCCTCGTTCTGAACAAAGCCATTGGCATCGATATATCGCTGAACATGATGACTATCCATACCATAGGCTGCCAAGCCTATAGGGTCGTTCGGGATATGTAAGCCCTCACAGTTGTTCTGCGTCATCACGTAATCACTTAGCATACGCCTTGCCTCTCTTATGTACAGTTGCTGTTGCCAACCATCGGGCCTTTCGAACTCATCTTTTGTCGTACCCCATCTTGAAGCTTCGTCCCGGACTTCTTTTGGAATTTTTGGATGATTGGCCAAAGTCCACATCAGGCCCATCTGGTAATTCTGGTGGTCAATGACGATTTTTTCACGTTCTTCATACGAAGCTTCAGGGTATTCATAGTTCCTACCCATATAATCCGTAGAAAAACCAAATTTGTTATTGGTATCGGTTTTTCGGTTGGGCATTGGGGAATTGATCCAGGGTAACAAGGAATTTCCATAGCTGTACATATCCCGAATGGGACCGGTTCGGGCCTCATAATTTCGAAACAAAAGTTCGTAATCGATTTCTCTATATCCATCCGGTTTTTTAAACGGAACTCTATTCTCAGGAACATCGGTCAGGCACATCCGAAAACAATAGGCCTGTATTTTTTTGTCGCCATCACCTTCCAGGCCCGGTTTATCAACAACATTGGGCAACAGACCACTAGTAGGGTCTCCTTTTCTAACGTAAGGATCTACCCCTGGGAGAAAATTATGATTAAAGCCATTTCGGGAAACAATACCTGATAAAGAAGTGTTCTTGATATTGGCCTGCACCCCGTTCAAGGTCTCCCCATATTGATTGTTGCTTTCCCTACCAATGGTGTAAGATACACCCGCCGTTGCCATAAGATCCCCCTCGTAAGTGGCGTCGATGAATATATCCCCTATGAAAACCTTTCCGCTTTCCATTGTTATGGATCGAATCCTTCCCGCAGTCTTTTGTACCCCACTCTTTCTATTTAAGCGTTCGTTATACGCCAAAGTAATCTTCTCCTTGCCGATCATATCTGTATAGACCGAGAGTGCTGCTGATGGCTCAAAAGTCCACATTGAGTTTTCGTTTTCTCTCGTTCGGGTCTGTCCATCGTCAAGATAATCAGATCGTTTCTGCCAATTCCAATTTGAGGGATCATCGTAGTATCTCTTTATGTTCTCATAGAATTCACGTGAGATGCCACCTATGGCCTGCTTATTTCCTATATCGGTTTGTCCCAATCCCCCAGTGGTCAGTCCACCGATTCGATGTGATGGTTCGATAAGAAGAACCGACTTTCCCATTCTACTACTCTGAATGGCAGCAGCGATTCCGGAAGAAGTACCGCCATAGATTACGATATCATATGATTCGGATTGGCCACTTGTGGGTTGTACGGACAATAGTAGGACTGCAAAACAAAGTATATATTTCATATCAAGATTTAATCGACAAAGTTATTTTCCTGTACTATGGCATCGTTTATTTGAACTTTTATGTATTGGACTAGATTTTTATTAGGAGGTTTGGTTCATTCTATAATTTCGTAGTCAATACGAAGTTTTCGTAAAGCTCTCAAAGCAGAACCAGAATTTCTGTCTTCTAGCTCAATATCTACAGCGTCTCCTTCTAAGAGTATCTCTGTAAGTTCATTCGACAATGATTGATCAATGTTAGATGAAATCTCTGAAATACATTTGGCTATCGCTCTTCTATCTGGCCTTTGAGCATCACAAGACAATAAGTTTAATTTCATAATATTAATATAATGTATTAGAGTTGAGATCCTTTATTTGAACTTTGGTT
>JAGLKG010000596.1 GCA_023141835.1 Maribacter sp.
ATATTAAATTCTATACTTTCTTCTTGTCAAATTAATTCAATTAAAAATAGAAAACTAAAGAACTTGTTAGGATCGTTGACAGATATCATTGAAGAAAAAATGATAAGCACCAAATATGTCAAGGATGTTGGAGATAGTTTTATGCTGACAAACGTATGGCCCGAAGCTATAAGATTCTCTCAGGATAAGAATACGGGGGAGGTTGAAATAGAGAAAATGGCAAACGCAATATTTTTACTTCCAGAGTTTCGCGTTGCAATTCAGGGTGCTTTTATTGCCAATAGGGAACTAGCAATAAAAGGCGAGGAAGAACTCAAATTAATTTATGAGGAACTATTGGGTTTAATCATTAATGAAATCGAATTAAAAGATAAATATTAACGTTGATAAGTTCTCTTGATGAAAAACGAAAGGTTTACCTATAGCTATAGGTAAATGTTGCATATCTCCTACTTCATCCCTTCATTAAGAAAGAACAACCAACACTACATCTTTAACTCAATAAATGTAGTTGTCAGTTAGAGCGCAGTTTTCTGGCTAATTAATAGCCTAATTTATAATTTCTTATATTGTCAAGATAAGGTTTACAGGCTTTACTCTTATAACGCATTTCTTCCTTTATACGAATGTTATTATTGCTCATTGGCTTTGCAGCCAACTACTTTGTAAACTTTGCCATTGCTCTTGGTAATCATGAGTAATTCACCAGAACTATCCGCACCAAACCTAAGATCTACCCTTTCATTTTGGACGATTGAAGCCAAACTTGTTTTAGCTCCATTCAATTCGAGACCCATTTTATAAATAGTAGCTTGCTGTCCCTCTATCAATTCGGATGTCTCTGAAAAGAAAAGCGATCCGCGGGGGATATCACCAAAAATATATTTGCCCTTTAATTGTGGGACACTTTCACCGGCATAGGCATATCCACCTGAAACTGCATTTCCCTCATCATGGTCATATTGAATTACCGGGTAGGTATAACCGGAATCATCAGAGGGAAGTGGATAAACCAATTCGGTATTCGCATCCACATCAAATAAAAATGACCCTTCCCGTTCAGGCCAACCATAATTGGCTCCGGCTTTTCCCAAATTGACCTCTTCCACGCTATGTTGTCCTATATTGGACACAAACATTTTACCAGAACCATTTCCATCCCATGTAATTCGATGTGGATTTCTAAGCCCTCTACACCAAATCTCATCTAATTTCATAGAATCATCTACATAAGGGTTATCACCAGGGATTCCATATTTACCATTGTTGCTATTTCTTCCCATTGGGTCAATTCGTATGATACTACCCCATATTTTACCATCATTGTCACACAGTGAAGGATATCCGCTAAGGGCAGCGCCACCATCCCCGATACCAAGATATAGAAGTCCATACTCAGCATCACCAAATCTTGCCAAAGGGTTAAATGTAAGCTCTTGAAAACCATGAATCGCACTAACCATATCGGCCCTTAAAACCTCTCGCTTTTTTCCTTTAAATTTCTTGGCAAATGGGTCATCTATTTTCCATTCGGTCAGTACCCATTGAAGTTTTGTCCGAATGCTATCAGGGGTTGAAAAATCGGCTATCAAAGTTTTTGAAGGCTCTGTATGAGTGGTATACAAAAGGCCATTTTCCTCAAATCCTGGGTGAAAGGCAAAGCTGCCAAAGCCCGAAGCACGCCCAGGGTTATCAATGAAATGCTCCATTTCTATTTTCAAATCTAAAAACACATCTGCGATAGTATCGACTACTTCATACAGCTTTCCACGTAAATCTACCACAAATAGCCGCTCTTTCTGCTTCATTTTTACCGTTAAGACCTTATTGATTCGAGTTTTGAGGAATGACTCCGAGCTTGGGGGTATAGTGAACATTTCTTCAATTACAAGGTCCAGATTCGACTCTTGTATTTTTTCGGATATTGGATTGATCAATCCGCCAGGCCGATTCTTACGATTCTTCTTCTCACCTTCTGAAAATTTATGTATAAACCCCAAAAGGTCTTCCAGATCTCTATCCTTTATGTTCGGAAAAGGAGGCATATAGAGCTTGTATTTATTGTAAAGAGCGACGGCCCTTTCATCTCCATTTTGTATGGTCAGCATAGGATTGTCAATAAAAGTTTTCAACCATTCTTTATCAACTTCGGAAGTGACTCCGCTCAGATCAGGGCCGATTTCGTTTTGACCAAAATTATGGCAACTGGCACAATGCTGATTAAATAGTTCCAATCCATGTTGAATAGAAAGTTCATCACGCAAATAGCTGCGTTTTTTTTGAGACGTATTGTTATCTGTTTCTTTTTTGTCCGAGAAATTACACCCTATAAAACACGACAGTAGTAGTAGTAAACAACTTATTTTATAAAAGGTTTTGATATGGTTTGAGGGTATACTTTGCATTGATGCGGCCACGTGTATAGTCTTTGATTCTTAAATAAAAAATGTTTCCAAAAGAGTTACAGCGCTAAATTTAAGCAAAACAATAAGTAATTGAAGTACTGTGGCATTAATATTAGAGAAGCTTTGTATCCTACGCAGTATCATATAAAAGTCAATGGTATCTCCATACCAATCAGTAACCAGAAATCCCGTTCAAAAATCTATTTTGTATTTTTAATTATAATCGAAAAAATATTTTCTTCCTCAATGTGTAACTAAAGGCATTTACCAAACAACGAACTGAGGCCCACACAGTGCATCTTGCGAAGGGAATACACGCCTACAACTATTCGGACATCTCAATTTTAGATATTATTTTCAGGACATTCAAAATCCCGAAGGAGTATGAAAATGAAACTGCGTTTTATGATGGTGCCTCATCCAATGCATGGGACATATTGATCTTCAAGGGTGTTAGTGAAATTGAGAACGGACATTAGTGAGCCTTCTATAAACACCCAGGGAATAACACGACCCTCTTAGTGACAAAGATTTGAAATTCAGTTTGAAAACTACCATCAGATATACCAGTTTTTAATAAATATTACTATACACCTCTTATTGGTAAAAACACAAAACCCTCAACCCAAACATTGGGGGTTTTCAATCATTGAAAAAAGGCAAACCACATCCACAATTTTATCTAACTTGCGTGCCATGCAAAATCCATTGGTAAGCATTCTCATCCCTTTTAAAAATACTGCTGTATTTCTTCCAGAATGTATCGAATCAATACTACGACAGCATTACAAAAACTGGGAGGTTTTGGCAATTGACGATGGTTCCACAGACGAAAGTTGGACAATAGTAAACCAATTTGCAGTAAGTGATCCCAGAATTAAAGTGATAAAAAACTCGGGGACCGGAATTATTGATGGCCTTAGAACAGCTTATTCCCATTCGAGCGGAGATTTAATCACACGAATGGATTCGGACGATATCATGTCTCCCAAAAAACTCGGAACTTTGGTGTCATCGCTTTTGATCTATGGTAAGACCCATATTGCTGTGGGACAGGTAAAGTACTTTTCACACAGAGGGATAAGCAATGGTTATGAACGCTATGAGCATTGGTTAAACCAATTAACTGATAAGGGTACGAATTATTCAGAAATCTATAAGGAATGTGTAATTCCGTCTCCATGCTGGATGGTCTTTAAAGAAGATTTAGATCAATGTGGTGCGTTTAAATCTAACCGCTATCCTGAAGATTACGATTTGACTTTCAGGTTCTATGCAAACAGATTAAAATGTATTCCATGCAATGCTGTCCTTCACCATTGGCGTGACTATGATACGCGAACTTCTCGTACAAGCGAACATTATGCCCAAAATTACTTTTTAGATATAAAACTCCACTATTTCCTAAAACTGGAGTACAATTCAAAGAGACCATTAGTGGTATGGGGTGCAGGAAATAAGGGAAAGAGCATAGCTGAAAGCCTTGTGAAAAAAAACATTGATTTTAAATGGTTATGTGATAATCCAAAGAAAATAGGTAAGAATATCTATGGTGTGCAATTGGAACATTATTCCCTATTAAGCGAAATCCAGAATCCTCAAAGTATAATTACCGTAGCCAATAAAGAGGCTCAAATTACAATAAAAAGTTTCTTTTTTAAATTGGGCCAAAAACCTATGCAAGACTTTTTTTTCTTCTGTTGAGCACTCAAGTCCAGCTTTAAATGTAACCAAGAAAAAATTTAGTGAATTTGATTGTATTTATTGACACTTGTTCTTGATACTTTTAATTATATTTGCCAAATTAAAATTGGGAATGCAGTTTAAATATCCAGAACTCCTTTGGGCCTTATTTCTACTACTTATTCCTATTTTCATTCATCTTTTTCAACTTCGAAGATTTAAGAAAACGCCATTTACCAATGTAAAATTGTTGCAAAAGGTCGTTTCAGAATCGCGCCGAAGCAACAGTTTAAAGAAATGGCTGCTGCTGGCTACAAGGCTATTAGTATTCACGACTTTGATCATAGCTTTTGCCCAACCCTTTCTTGCAAAGGAAATCGCATTGCAGGATAAGGAAACGGTCATCTATCTCGACGATTCCTTTAGCATGCAGGCAAAGACAGATCAACGTACCTTACTAAGCAATGCCGTTCAAGAACTGATAAAATCGGTTCCGGATGATAACACATTTAGCCTATTCACGAATACGACGGAATACAGAAATGTAAGCCTAAAAGATATTCGAAACGATCTATTGACTATAGAGGCTACACCCAAACAACTGAATCTCCAAGAAATATACCTAAAGGCAAGCGCCTTGTTTTCCAAAGCGGAAAATAGAATAAAAAATCTGGTCCTTATTTCAGATTTTCAGAAAACAATGTCGACCACAGTAGCTGATTCTTCGAATACCATTCAAAAGCACCTCGTACAATTGTCGCCCGATGACTTGGACAATATTTCACTGGACACGGTTTTTATAAGCTCACGAGACCCTGACAATATTGAACTTACTGTAGGGCTTACAACCAATTCCAAAATTCAAAACACACCAATCTC
>JAGLKG010000597.1 GCA_023141835.1 Maribacter sp.
TTCCGCATACGGCCAAGGTAGTGGATGACCTTTGTATTATCAAGTCTATGCGGACAGATGCCATAAACCACGAGCCAGCGGTAATGTTTGTCCAGACGGGGTCACAACTGAGCGGTAGACCATCCATTGGTTCTTGGCTGAGCTATGGCTTGGGAAGTGATAATAAGGATTTGCCCAATTTTGTGGTCATGCTTTCCAAGGGAGGTGGGGCCCAGCCCCTAAGTTCCGCAGCATGGGCCAACGGATTTTTGCCATCACACCACCAAGGTGTACAATTTAGATCAGGTAAAGATCCTGTATTGTATCTGAATAATCCGCATGGCGTTCATGATCATGACCGCAGGAGGGCGTTAGACTATATTGAAGCATTGAACAGTCAACAATATGATATTTGGAAAGACCCTGAAATACTGTCGAAAATAAACCAGTATGAGATGGCATATAAAATGCAAAGTTCCGTACCCGAAGCCGTAGATGTTTCAGAAGAATCTGACCATATCTATAAATTGTATGGGGAAGATGCTAGAAAACCAGGTACGTACGCCTACAATTGCCTTCAAGCAAGGCGATTGGCGGAAAAAGATGTGAAGTTCATACAGCTATATCACATGGGATGGGATCAGCATGGCGGCCTTCCAAGAGGTATCAAAAGACAGGCCATGGATACCGATCAAGCTACGGCTGCACTTATTCAGGATTTAAAACAACGCGGTTTACTAGAGGATACTTTAGTTGTATGGGGTGGAGAATTTGGCCGGACTAGTTTTTCACAGGGTAGATTAACGGCTACCAATTACGGTAGAGATCATCATCCCGGTTGTTTTACGATGTGGATGGCAGGAGCCGGAGTAAAGGCAGGTCTCGTCTATGGTGAAACAGACGAATTTAGTTATAACGTTATCCAAAATGAAGTCCATGTGCATGATTTTCAGGCTACCTTACTGCACTTGCTGGGTATTGATCATGAAAGACTTACTTTTAAACATCAAGGAAGAAGATATAGATTAACAGACGTACACGGCCATGTGGTAAAAGATATACTTGCATAATGGACTGAAATATCTTTTTCCAAATCTACTTTAAGTAATATTAAATAATTATCGACTAATAATCGTACTTTCCTACTCTCATTCAAATTATTAATAGATAAGGCAATCAAAATTCCAATTACTACAAGTACTATTTCGCCAGTGGCATAAAGCAAATATTTGCTGAATTTATTTTCACTCAGCATTTTTTGCCTAATTTTTCTAAAGAATTTTATCATTGGTTTTACTCTTTTCTATAATGTTCGTTAAGGCAGATAGTTTTAATTTATTTTCTTGCTGCTTTAAATTCACTACTATCATACCATTTTGGGAAATAATCTTCATTAGATAATTTCAATCCTACATTAAAAAATAACTGTAAGTCTAATTGTATACCACTTAATTCCGTGGTTTCAGAATTGTATTCATCTGATGGTTGATGATATTTATACATACGATAATTATCATTATACTTTTTTATGTCTTCAATACTTTTATGAAATCCTTCATAAGCACCACTAGCATACAAAGCAGGAATTCCAATTTTAGCAAAATTAAAATGGTCTGATCTAAAGAAATACCCTTTTTCAGCTTCTGGATCTGGAATAATGTACCTGTTTTGTTTTTCTGCTGCATCTTTGGCATATTTATCCATTTCAGATTGACCAAAACCTGTAATAGTTAAATCTTTCATTTTTCCTGGACTATCTAGAGCATCAATATTAATATTTGCCACTGTTTTTTTTGGATTAAAAATAGGGTTTTCGGCATAAAATGCTGAACCTAATAAACCTTGTTCTTCGCCAGTTACTGCCATAAATACAATAGAACGTTTTATGTCATTACTTTTCTTGAATGCTTCTGCAATCGCTAATAAGCCTGCGGTTCCAGATGCATTATCTACAGCACCATTATAGATTGAATCACCTTCAATAGCTTTACCAATACCAAAATGATCCCAATGTGCAGAATAAATTATAAATTCATCTTTTCTTTCTGTACCGGGAATAAATGCTACTACATTTTTAGAAACGTCTTTTTTGATTTTATTTTTAATGTCTACCGAAACTTTTAAGTCTAATTGAATCGGTTTAAAATTTTTATCACTAGATATGGTTTTATAATCTTGATCTTCCATAGAAGAAGCATCAAACATTTTTTTAGCACTTTCACCACTTATCCATGATTCGACATTTAAAAGGGGCAAGTCACTTTCTATTATTAATCGAGCACCACTCCAGCCTGATTCTATTACATTCCATCCATAAGAAGCTGGTTCGGTATCATGAATTATAATTAGTCCATCAGCACCTTGTCTAGCAGCTTCCTCATATTTGTAAGTCCAACGTCCATAATAAGTCATTTCATTACCTTTAAATAAGGTTGAATCCCCAGATTTAAAACCTGGGTCATTAATTAAAACTACAGCTGTTTTACCTTTCCAGTCGATTCCTTCATAATCATTCCATCCATATTCAGGAGCAACAATTCCATAACCTGCAAAAACAAGTTCAGAATTTTCAAGACGAACTTCAGTCTTGGCCTTATTTGTTGTGGCTACAAAATCTTTTAAGAGTTCTAAATTGAAACTTCCATTTTTACCAGAAATCACCATATTTTCAGAAGGAGTTCCTGTAATTTCTACCATTGGAACATCTTGAAAAAAGCTATTACTATTACCAGGTAAAAGGCCTAATTTTTCAAACTCATCTTTTAAATAGTTCACGGTTTTTACTTCACCTTCAGTAAATGGTTTTCTTCCTAGAAATTCATCTGATGCTAGGCGTTCAATGTGATTGCCAATTGTTGTTTGATTAACTTCAACTATGTTAGCGTTTGACTTTTTGTCGTTTTTACAACTGCTAAAAAGTACTGCTATTACTAAAATTTTTAAATAATTTTTTATCATTTGTATTTTAAATTGAATTTTCTATTTATTGTAGCTAACACAGGGCTACACGTAGTTAAGCTCTGGATTTTTTTAGTGTTGGGTATCGAAGATACACAAAAGCAAAAAAATACAATAGCAGGGGGCCGCCAAAACATTGGACCGAAAAGATAGGACAACAACATATAGGGGGCAAGACAGAATGGTGAAATAGCCGTAATGGCCAACCATTGCCCAAATCGGAGATCTTTGAAAGAACAGTGGCCCGTTCCCGAGAAATAAAGGGCACATAAGGAAGAAAAAACCAAAACCCCATAAAGCGGGGACGGCAGGCCCGATTTTGTCAAGGGCACATAGCTACAT